>SKVE01000172.1 GCA_007129635.1 Planctomycetaceae bacterium | reverse complement strand
TTGGCAGACCAGTACGGCGACGTAGGCTTTGGCGTTGGGTACCACATTGTGCATCCGCGGCACACGGTTGGGCGGTTCCGGGCTGGGACCGTGAAAACGCAGCCCCAGGCCCATCAGCCAATCCAACGTCTCGGCGGCCTGTTCCAGGAAGAATAACCGCAACGCGCCGTTATTGCGGGCCTGAATTTCCGCCGGGCCGAATTGCCCCGCGTCGGCCTCGTGTCGGTGCGCATCATCCTCGATCCCGGCCCGACGCTGATGCACGGTGCGATTGGCCGTATACGATCCGACCGCGATGCCCGTCGTCCCGCCCAACTGAGCACATTTCTCCAACAGCAACACTCGGCAGCCCTGCTCGGCCGCGCGGACCGCTGCGGCCAATCCGCTGCCACCGCCCCCGACGACAATCACATCCCACGGCGTATTCACGGTCGACGCCCTTCCCGATCGCTGTCTCGCAAGACTCGTCCGCCCACTCCATCTTCGCCGGGCAGCCGGAAACCGTAATCCACCAACGCTCCCAACTCGTATCGCAGTCCCAGACGTTTGGAGAACTGGGCTGCCAGCAGCCGAGCCTGTTGACGATCCAAGCGGCGTTCGGTGGTCAGGCCGATCACCAGCTTGTTCCCCACGCCTTGGATATCGACCACATAGACGCTGTCGAACACGTCCTGGTAGGTGACGATCATCGAATCGTACAGCCAATTCGAACTGCGGCTCCAGATGTTGCCGACCACCAGTCCACCGGGCTTCAGTGCGCTGCGCACCGACTGTAAAAACTCGCGGGTGGTCAGCGAATGCGGGATGCTGTCGGCACCAAAGGCGTCCAGAAAGATCACATCATACAGATTCCTCCGCTGCTCGATGAATTGGCGCCCGTCCTGGACGTAGGCGCGCATGGCCGCGTCTTCGCGGAATCCGAAATACCGCCGGGCGACGTCAACCACAACCGGATCGATTTCGACGGCGTCGATCCGCAGTTCCGGTAGATGCTTGCGGAACATGCTGGGGATCGTCCCGCCGCCCAATCCGACGATCAGCACCCGTTGCGGATCGTCTGCCAAGGCCAGGCCCAGCGGGATCACCCGCGCATACGGCAGTTCCAGATGCTCCGGATCGCCCGGTTTGACCACCGTCTGCCGTGCTCCATCAGGCTCGAAACGCAGAACCCGCAGGCCCTGGTCGGTTTCCGTAACCAGGATCTCGTTGTACGCGGATTTTCGCCGTTCCAGCAACCGTTCGTCTGCGGCTACGGTGGCAGCGATCGTGAAGACCAGCAGAATGGCAACAAGCCGCTTATCGATCATCGACGTGGTCTCTTTTACAAGGGAAGGCTGGGAAAGCATTTAGTATGCGGCAAATTCCGATGGAATGCCACCGGCCAGGTTTTGCAATGTGACCGAAACGCGGTCGCTTACCTGGTCGCTGGGGTACATGATCACGCGATCGTCTTCCTGCAGACCGGACAGGATCTGGGCGCTCAAACGGTTGCGTTGTCCGACTTCCACTTGCCGAAGTACGGCTCGGTGGTCTTCGATCACGAACACGGCCCAGTGGTCGCCCAGTCGGAACAGGGCGCCGGTCGGTACCTGCAGCACGTCCTGACCTTCCCAGATCACGATCCGCGCCTCGACTCGGAACGCATCGCCCAGCGGCGGCCGTTGCTCGGGCGGGTCCAGCAGGTCCAGGATCACGTTGACTCGCTGCTCTTCGACGCCCAACGCGGAAATCTTGGTGAACGCCGCCGGTTCGACTCGACGCACCACCGCCGCCAGCAGACGTTCGCCGCCCCAACGCTCCAGGAAGGCGCGGGTACCCGGCTCGATCTTGACGGCGTCGGCCGAAAGAACATCCACCTCGACTTCCAGATCGTTCACATCGCCCAGTTCCATCAGCGGCGTGCCCGGTGCGACGACCGTCTGGCTCTTCTCCAACACTCGCAGCACCCACCCGTCGATCGGCGAGTGGATATCGAACCGTTGCGCGTCAAAGGAATCGAGTTCGTCAGGCATCGCCCGCGCCAGGGCGGCTTTGGCCAGATCCCATTCGAAGCGAGCGATGTCTCGCGCCAGTTGGGCGGACCGCAAATCCTGCTCGCGCGCCCGGTAGATCATCTCCGCTTCGTCCAACTGCTGCGCCGACACGGACGCATCGGCTGCCAGTTTGCGGAACCGAGTCCACTGGGTCTCTGCATGCTCCCACTCGATGCGAGCCCGTTCCACGGCCGGTTCGACCCGGTTCCATACCGCCTGGGCCGCGCGCACTCGAGCGTCGGCCTGGGCCAGCGCGCGCGCGTCCAGGATGTCCGGTTCGTTGGGCTGGATCGTCGCCAATGGCGTATCACCGCGCCGAACCATGTCGCCGGCCTCCAGTTCGATCCGCTGCAACGTACCGGCCAGCGGACTCGATACGACATAACGTTGGCGGATGCGAGTCTTGCCGTCCTCGTCCACCGTAACATGCAGCGGGCCGCGCTGGACCGTCGTCCACTCGACCGGCAGCGGCTGAGGCCAAAAGGACCAGATCAGCCCACCACCCACCGTCCCGATGACCACCAGGTAGCACAAGGCTCGAATCGCAATTCGCAGGTACTGTTTCATTCGCGTGTCTTCAATACTGAAACCAAATCCAAATGATCCAATTTTCGCCGTACGATCAAACCGGAAACGGCAGCACCGACCAACACGACCGAAACGGCAAAACCGCAGGTCTGACGGCCGATCACGAGCGGGATGCGATACACCTCGGTATCCAACCCCAGCGTGGCCCAGGCAGCGAACAGGTATCCGATGGCCAGTCCCAGGGGGATCGCAGCCAGCGTCAGCACGGCCAGTTCCCCCAACAGGATGGCTGAAATCTCGGCCCGTGTGAATCCGATGACACGCAACGTCGCCAGATCGCGGCTCCGCTCGGCCAGCGAGATCCGCGCGCTGTTGTAGACCACCCCGAACGCGATCACCGAAGCGAACATCATGTTGAAGAAACGGATGTACCCCAGGTTCTCGGCGATCGTGTCCCGGAAACTATTGACCGACGCCTCTTTGATCGTCACGCCCGCCACACGCGGCGTGTTCTTCAACGTCCGATACAACTCGTCGACCCGGTCGTTTTCCACGGTCAAAAACGCCCCGGTCAGCGATTCGCCCTCTCGCAACAACCGGTTCACCGCGCGTAGGTCCATGTAGGCGTTCGTACCGCCGTATTCGGTGATCAGCGCCGATACGGGCACCTCGCGGACCGGCTGATCGCCCTCCAGCACCTCGATCAGAATCCGGTCGCCGCGCCGCGCGCCCAACAGTTCGGCCAGTTTGCTGGAAAGCAGCAATCCATCCTCCGGGATCGACACCTGCCGCTCATCCTGATCCAGCACGCGATACAATTGGGCGTCGGGCGGGATGCCCAGTAACCCGACGCGTCGCGATCGGTGGCCCAGTCGGAAACGGGTCGCTACCGACCGCATGGGTTCCGCCTGGACCACGCCCGGCAGGTTCCGCAATTCGTGCAATGCATGCGCCGAACTGGGCTCGACCAATGCGACGATCACGTCCTGGCGTTGCGACAGGACAAATTGGAAGTGGATGATGTAATTGATCGAATCCAACGTGAAACTGCCTAGGATCAGCACGGCCACGGCCATCGAGATCCCCAGGACCGACAAACCGGCCTTGATCGGTCGCCGTTCGATCTCGCGAAAGATCATGCGCGCGGCCTGAGGCAGCAGATGGCCCAGGCCGCTGCGGTCCAAGACGGTCGGGCGATAGACGGCCGGCGTCTCGGGCCGCATCGCCTCGGCCGGCGGTAAGCGGACGGCACGTCGTACCGATGCCACCGTACCGGCTACCGCCGCCGCACTGCTGATCACTAGCGCCGATACGATCACCCTCGGATCCCACTGGAACCCGAACACGGGGAAACGGTAGAAGGTCGTGTAGACCCACGTCAGGCCCTCGCCCAAATAGCCGCCGACCACCACGCCCAACAGCGATCCGACCAACGAGATCAGCAGGACCATCTTGACATAGTGCCAGCCGATCTGCAGATTCGTGTAGCCGAACGCTTTGATCGCGGCGATCTGTTCCCGCTGGACACCGATCAACCGAGTCATGACCACGTTCAGCAGGAACGCGGAAACCGAGAAGAAGATGGTCGGGGCGATCAGCCCCATGCTGCGCAACTGTTGGATCTCGTCGGAGATGTAACGGTGCGAAACATGGTTTTCGCGGTTGGTCGCGCCGCGCGAACCGTATCGCAGCAGCAGATCGTCCAAGCGTTGGATGACCGTCGCTTCCGACGCGCCGCGCGTCAGCGTTAATACGACATCATTGAACGCGCCGTCCAGGTCAAACGCAGCCGCCAACTGATCGTAACTGATCCAGAACACGCCAAAGCGGCGGTCGTCCGGCAACAGGTTGGCACCGAAGATCTGGATGACGTACTCGGGCGACAACACGATGCCCACGATCGTCAACTGCTGGCGTCGACCATTGATCACGGCCGTTACCGAATCGCCGATCCGCAACTGGTGCGAATCTGCGAACGCTCGACCCACCAGCACCTCGCCCACACGCCCCGGTTCGATCCAGCGACCCTGCTGAAGATGCAGGTCGTTGACCATCGGCTCGCGGCGCTGCGGGATCGAGATCAATCGCCCCACGGCCGGTTCGGCCATGTCCGCCACGTCCAGCGTGACATCGACCACGATTCGCGTTTGGACCTGAGCCACGCCGGGGATCTCGGCGATCCGCTGGCCCAAGGACAATGGGGCTCGCTTGACATGCGAGAACACATGCGCAAATCGGTACTGGACGTAGTAGGACTCCTGCGACCAGCGCAGCGAATTCAGCGTGCACAGGGACATCACGAACGTGCCCACGCCCGAGGCGATCACCAGCGCAATCGCTACCGCCTGGCCCTTGATGGTCCACAGATCGCGGATCGTCTTGCGGTTCAACGCTCTCATGCCATGGCTACCACTGCAACTGGTGAGCTACTGCTTTGGTCGAGTTCCGATCGATGTGAGTGACGCGGCCGTCCGATAGATGGATCACGCGATCGGCCATCGCAGCGATCACCGAATTGTGCGTGATCACCGCCGTGGTCGTTCCCAGTTCCCGGTTGACTCGTTCGATTGCTTCTAACACCACCACGCCCGTGTGTACATCCAGGGCGCCGGTCGGTTCGTCGCACAACAGCACGTCCGGCCGCTTCGCGATCGCTCGAGCGATCGCGATCCGCTGCTGCTCGCCGCCGGACAACTGCGAAGGGAAATGATCCATGCGGTCGACCAGATCCACCAGCCGTAACGCCTCGCGGGGATCCATCGGTTGCCTGGCGATCTCGGTGATCAAGGCGACGTTCTCACGAGCGGTCAAGCTGGGGATCAAGTTGTAGAATTGGAAGACAAAGCCGACATGGTCTCGGCGATAGCGAGTCAGCGCGCTGTCGGTCAGCGCGGTCAGCTCCTGGTCCAGGTAACGCACCGAACCCCCGCTGGGTACATCCAAGCCGCCCAGGATGTTCAACAAGGTCGATTTCCCGCTGCCCGAAGGACCCAGCAACACGACGAACTCGCCGCGATACAATTCCAGATCGACACCTCGTAGCGCATGCACCTGCACCTGGCCCATGGAATAGACCTTGGAGATTCCGCGAGCCTGGAACACCGTCGTCGACGGCGTAACATCGTCGGAAGTTATGTTGGTTTTCGCGTGGGAAGTGGACACGATTCAACTCGGAATAACCAAAGTAAGGTGGAGTTCACTACGCCTATTGTAATCACGCCGTGTGTCTGCGCTCAGACCGGATACCCGCCAAATCGGGATGCCTTTAAGGATCGGCCAGGAGTCGGAGGTC
>SKVE01000066.1 GCA_007129635.1 Planctomycetaceae bacterium | reverse complement strand
TCCCTCGTGCTGGACAAAATCCGTCGCTTCGCCCAAGCGGCCGTCGGCCTCGATGGGCAGCACGCTGGCGTTGCCACCGCCGTAGTTGGCCACCAAGGCAAAACGGCCGGTATGATCCAACGATACATGGCACGCCCCGGTGCCACCCGAGGGTTGTTCATTGATCCGCGTCAACAACCCAGTCTGCGAATCCATACGAAACGCGTAGACCGCGCCGCTACGGCGCCCCGCGAAATCCCCGACTTCACCGACACTGTACAACCAAGGTTGCTGCGGATGGATCGCCAAAAACGCCGGATTAACCGCTCGGGCCGCCAGCACCGGGGGACTTAGTTCCCCGCTGGCCAGGTCCAGCACCGAGACGTAAATGCCTTCGCTGTCGCCTCGCGTGTACGTGCCGAAGTAGACGCGCACCTTGCCATCGGTCGCCGTTGCCGCATCCTGGCCGCTGCTCGCCAGCGGAACCACCAGCAGCATCCCCAACAGCACAGGACCCATGATTCGAGGCGCCGATCGCCACACCATCGGCAACCCCTGACCCCGTCGTTGGACGCCCGGCACACGTTGGAAAAAGTAAACCCACGAACCATTCCTGGATGGACGGTCGAACATCGGCAATACTCCTGAAACAGCGGATGATGAAATCTAAGCCTGTAACCATTATGCCCCATGCAACCAACCGAAATCTACCCCGTCAACTCGAAGGTTCGTCATGACAATGTTCCGTATTCGTATTCGTGCTCGGGCTCGTGGGCAACGGGGTCGGGAGCGGCGTGTTCATTTTGTGTTTGTCAAGGCCAATGTCTTTGATCCCGTCTTTGTTCCTACTTCGCGGGGCTGATTTTAGCGTGGGGCCTTGCCAGTTTACTCAACCTCTCAGGCTTGTCGTTGTCGCACTTCGCTTGGCGCGCAGGCCGTCCCGGATACGGAGCAGTTTCTTGAGATTATACGCCGTACAGCCCCAGAGCCATTCTGCTTGCACCCCCTTGGTGACCGCGGAGCAGGAAACGGCAGAGATCCAAGGCCGCCTTCAACACGGCAAACGGCGTTTCGCCGAAGTCCAACCGACGCGAGTAACGCTGCCGGACATCCTCCTGCCGCATCTGTTCGCTATGGTGTTTACGGATTTCCTCGTAACCATCTCGCCGGAACGCTCGACTTTCGCTGTCTCGGGTTTCTCACCGTAATCCGCTTCGACCTGATCCTTCCAGTTGATCGTTCGTGGCCCACTCGCTCGTCGCTTCAGCAATCTGCGGGTCGAGTTTTGCAAGCAACCGTTCGACTTGGGCTGCCGCAATCGCCTCCTCGCATTCCTTGACCACCTGCTCTGCCTCAGCCTCGTCGACCCGCCTGGCCGATACCGTCACCGGGATCGTGACGATCACCTGAGGCGCGCGCATCGCGATGCGATACAACGGGTTCTTCGCGACTCAGGTCAGGCCGACCATGTTTACGACCACTCGCAACGCGACGGCATGCAATAGTCATGGGTGCGAACCCATGGTGGACGTTGTGGAAGCATTGGTTACCTCGTAATCCCGGAGTACAAGCCGAACAGGATCACCGCGATCAGCGCCAGCGACATCCAACGCTCAGGGCCGCTGCCGGTAAACCCGACGATCAACAAGCCGATTGCCAGCACGAGGGTACCGACCCAGAACACGCTGGTCCGCCAGAAGTTCCACATGACCACGCCTGCTCTGGCCTCACGAGCCGCATTGGTCAACTCATTCCATTCGCCGGATTGCTGGAGCTGCAGATCGGCTTCACGTTGTTCTTCCAATCGCTGGAGGTCGGCTGTGACATCCTTTAGACGTTGCTGTTCGGCGGGACTGGGCTGATCGATCTCTTCCAAGCTGCGGCGTTGGATTTCCAGCAAGACCCGTTGGCGCTGCCACTGGGCCTCCGAGCGGGCTTCGACCACATCGACTCGCGAGGCCAGGCGTTCGGCGTAACGCATGGCTGCCGATTCGCAGCCCCGAGTCCCGATCACCATCAGCAACCCGGCCAACAACAGCGGCTGTCCCAGGAAGGCCAGATGCTTGAACACTTCCGTTGACCGTGATGGTCGCCAACGGCCGAATCGGAACGCTTCCCGCCGCTGGGTGAGGCCACGCTTTTGTTTGTCGCTGTCCGCAGCAGCCGCTTGCCGTTCGAGACGTGTTCTCCCGGCGGGAAATGGGGCTTCCGCTGTGCTGGGACCATTGCCGAACAGCCCAGGAACCTCGCCGGCCGGCATCCAATCGTCCAGCCCTTCCCGCCAGACCAGATCGTCCGCCCGGAGATTTCCGGTACCGATCAGCGTACGGATCTGAGCCTCCGTGACCGGACCCCGCTCTTCATCGCCGTCGGCAAAGTACCAGATAGCATCCGGCATCGCGATATTCCCTATTCAGGGCATGTAGTGTATGGAACGTTCGATCGATTCAGCAGACGAAAGATGTTTATTATTGACTGATTCTCCCGTTGGTTCAACCACAGGGAACCTGACGGGTGCGAAGCGACAAATCGCGTGGATTCGTTCCATCAGGCAGAACCGGCCGGATCGATCGAAGCCGCCGATGCGCACGGCGACTCAAGTCGGCTCGACCATCGGTTCGATACACGGAGAACCAGGGGTCGTCTTCTGAAAGGGGAACGGAGAAATGCAACTCAATCGCAACCAGTTCATGCTCGTCGGCGCACTGCTGTTCCTATTGGGACTTCAATTCCGTTTCGTCGACACGTTCGTGTTGAACGAACCCAGCACACGGTTCCTCGCCCGGCGTTCGGCTCAAGCGGAGCCGCCGACCAGCCCGTGGAGACTTCCCATGTCGATGGCTGCCAACGGGCAGATTCCCGTCTCGCGTGCGAGGATTCGACCGCCGCGATGGATTTCCTACGCCCTGCTTTCGGTAGGCGTTGTTTTGATGCTGCACAGCATTGCGATGAAGAAACCCGGCGGCTGACGGTGCGACAGGCGTTTTTCCGTCCACCTGTAGCAGGCACACTCCGTGTGCCGTCCGCCTGTAGCAGGCACACTCCGTATGCCGTAGGCTATTCCGTTGCTGAGGCTACGGCACACGGAGTGTGCCTGCTACTAAAAGCCCCAGCAGGTCGTCGAACAAATCGTCGGTCAGCGAGTGCCGTTGCTGATCGGCATGTGTTCCTAACGCGCCAAAGACCTCGTCGCGATCACCGATTTCGTTGCGGAATGGTTCGATAAAGGGGATGGCTGCATCCCGCTCGTTTCGTATTGGCGTATCCAGTACTTCGAGCGGCTCGAACAGCCGTGCGCTGGAGCCAGGTTGGTGCGGCAACAGGCCATCGGGGGGCCGATCGTACCACTTCATCGCCGCTTCGCCTTCGCCACCTTCTTGCGAGCCTTGCTGGGACTGCTGGTTCAAATAGTTGATGACCATCAGCACGTCTAAGGGGGTTACCGAGCCGTTTCCCGTGACATCGAAGTAGTACGCGGGTTTTTCGGGCGGAATCGGTGGGGTTGGCAGCGTGCTTCCGACTTGGTTCAGATAATTGATCAGGATCAGGGCGTCGATCGGCGACACGTCGCCGGAGTTGTCGACATCGTAGGGCAAGGCTGCATTGTGGAACGGAGGAACCTCGATGATCGTGATCGTCACCTGGGCCTGGTTCGAGATCCATCCGTCATCATCACGGATGGTGTAACGGAACGAATCGGTCCCCGAGTGGTTGACTGCGGGGGTGTAGGTGAACACACCGTTGTCCAAAGTGATGGTGCCGTAGCTTGGTCCCGAATCCGGAACCAGTTCGACCGTTTCCGGCACGACCATTCCATCCGGATCATGGTCGTTTTCGTAAACGTGGATCGCGACCGCTTCGTTCTGCCGCGTACTGACAGAATCGTCTTCGGCGATCGGTGCCGCCATGATGCGAACCGTAAACGTCTCGCTAACGGTCTGCCCGGCGAGATCCCGCGCATGGACCGTCAATTCGGAACTGCCGAATTGGTCGGGATCGAAGGACAGGACCAGCACGTTGCCGTGCAGTTCCCCGGTCAGCAGGATTGGGTTGCTGTTGTCCGTCTGGTTGTCGAATTCGATGGTCAGTTGATCCCCTTGGGGGATGTCCAAGTCATCAAAGACCCCGACCAGATCGACTTCATCCAGGACCGGTCCCTGCAGCATGGCTCGATCATCGATGGATTTTGCAACGAACGGGGCGTTGCGAGCCGCGACGCTGGTCGTGGTGAAATTCCAGGTCGTGCGTCCGCTGATCTCGACGGACGCATTGCCGACCAGATCGAGAAAGGCGCCTTCGCTGACCTCGATGTAATAGGCCGTTTCGGGCTGGAAAGGCGCCTCGGGTTCGATCGTGACCGTCGCTCCGACCACACTGACGCTGGGGCTGGTCGAAAGGATCGCCTGGACCACCGAGTCGTCGTCTCGACGTCGGATCAGGATCTCGCCGTCTGCCCGTTGAACCGGCTCGCTCCATTCGATCACCAGATCGGCATCCCAAGCGACTCGCACCGCATTATCCGCCGGGCGAAAGACCGATGGTGTGGGATTCCGCGTATCGATACCAAAGGCCGCTGGAGCCGAAAAGGTCTGTTGCAGGTTACCCGCAGCATCCCGCCCACCCGTCACACCGATGCTCACGTTGCTGACCTGGACGTTCTGGTCGATCACCTGAAACGCGATCAAAAACGTGTCATGCACGGTATACGTCGAACTCCACTGCATCGTCGCAGGTCCTACCAACGTAGCGCCGGAGACTCCGGCGACGTTCGGCGTGAACGCCACGTTGGGCGTAACGCTGGTATTCATGGTTTCGTCGAATACCACCGTGACCTCGAAGGACGTTCCCGCGTGGGCGTCGGTCAGCAGCGATTCGTTCACCGCCACACTCGATACACGCGGCGGTTGAGCATCCAGCAGACTCAATTTGTATTCAGGATCACGGTTGCGATCGGTCAGTTCCAGGCTGGTATGCGTGAAGCTGGCATCATTCACCTGGATGACATAGTCTCCCGGCTTGTCCAAAACCAGCAGTTTGTCGCGGCGAGGCTTAACCTCTGTCAAGGGGTGCCCCGAGGGCGAAAACACGGTCGCCGAGGGCTTGTAGAGGATCGTAGAATCCGATTCGAAGGCGACGCGAACCTGATAGGATTCCCCTTCGCCCGTCAACTGATCCTGGGTGATCGAGAAGAAATAAGTGTTCACCTGGCCCATCTGCTCGATCGTCCCACACATGACGTCGCCGGGCGAGATCGTCGACGCATCCGGTCGGACCGGATTCAATCGTTCCAGCAGCAAGCCATAGTCTTCCTCGTCCGTGTAATTGTCGTCATAGACCTGGACCACGTAAGGATTGTCCGCCGTCGCCGTCTCGGGCAAACGATAAATGACCTGTTGACCGTTTTCGACGCGGTTAAAACCCGAGGTCGAACTGAGTTTGTTCACCCTTTCGCCCGAAGGCGAGAACAGCTCGGCCCACAGCCGATGCGTCAATCCGCCCACGACATCCGACATCGAAATCGTGATCAGATCGCCTTCGTTGCCGACAAAGCGATAGGCATCGATCTGGCCCAACTCGATCCGGCCGTCGGCCACCGTGCCGGCCACCAATTCGACAGCGTTTTCACTGGGAGGGCTCAGGCCTTCCAGCGTGATGACATACCCGTTCGCATGCGTGTCGGAATAGTTATTGTCGTAGACCTGGATGACGTACAAACCGGTGCGCGGCATCGGGCGGGTGATGTACTTCCGGCCCGCCGACATCTCTCGTTGAGAATCACCGGTGATCGCGCCCAGCAGCGATAATCGGCTGCCCGTTGCCGAGTCGTACAATTCGGCTCGGGGGAAAAAGCCGGCAGCACTGGAGCTGGTATCG
>SKVE01001021.1 GCA_007129635.1 Planctomycetaceae bacterium | reverse complement strand
AAGGGGATGACCACCAGGATGATGAACGGTTGGAAATACGAACGGAATTGCAGCGTCAACAGGCAGTACATCGCAAACACGGCCAGCAGAATACCGACGTACAGGCTGGCCATCGATTCCCGGCTCTCTTCGCGTTGCCCCTCCCAGCGGACCCGAACCTCTGGGAACTGTTCCAGCATGCCCGGCATGAAATTCTCTTGCATGTCTCGGACAATCCGGGACGCGTTGCCTTGTTTTTCGTCCAGGTCGGTGGTGATCGTGATGGATCGCATCTGGTCTAACCGATTGATTTCCGCATATCCGCGTTGGACCGTGACCTCCGCCAATTCCGTCAGCGGTCGTTCCGCCCCGTCCTCCGTGCGGACTCGAATCGCTTCAAAATCGCTGAGCGAACGGCGTTGATCGCGAGGGTAGCGGACCATCAACTTCACCTCGTGCCGCCCTCGCTGCAATCGCATGACCTCTTCGCCGTAAAATGCTGCCCGAACCGTCTCGGCCAGATCGGCGACCGTGATCCCCATGGCCATCGCGTTCTGCTTGATCCGCAACTGGTACTCCCATTTGCCGGGCGATGAATCGTCGCGGATGTCGAACACGCCCGGATATCGAGCCAGATGCTGGCGGCTCATGGCCACAGCCGCTTCCAACTGGTCGATGCGATCCGCCGGTGCCAGCAGCTTGAACTCGATCGGCCGCCCGCCCGGCCCCATTTCGGGGCTGCTGAACGTCAGACGCTCGGCGCCAGGAAAATCGCCCGCTTCTTCTCGCCACTGCTGCAGCACCGTCTCGCTGATCACGTCGCGCTCGGACGGTTCGATCAATTCCACGTAAACCGCTCCTGCATGTCCACCGGAATGGCGCGAATCAGGTCCCAGGGATCCTGACCCGGTGAATTCGCCGACCGACCGGTGGATGATCGTCACGAGCCCCGGGCCTTGTTGGGCATAGCGCTCGTCGATTCGCCGGATGGCATCTTCCAAGCGTCGAGTTGCCCGGTCGGTCACCTCGCCGGGCGTCCCATCCGGATAAGCGATTTTGGCTTCGATCGTCCGGCTATCCAGCTTGGGGAATAAGATCCAGGGCGTGATCCCGGCTCGCACCATACCGGCGGTGGCGATCAACAGGGCCAACGCGATGCTGAAGACAAGCGGCGGATGAGTCAAGCACCAGCCCAGCATGGGCAGGTAGCGATGGGCCGTGAAGTGATGCATGGCATGGTGCGTGATCTCATTGACCTTCCGCAGCAACACACCGACGGATCGCAGCGGATATAAAAGGATCCCCACCACTCGCAGGAACAGATTGTCGCGATGCGCCAGATGGCAGGGCAGGATCAACGTGCTCTCGACCAGCGAAATGGCCAGCATGGCGATCACGGCCAGCGGCATCACGGCGATGAACTTGCCCATCACTCCCGACACGAAGAACAAAGGAATAAACGCGATGATCGTCGTGGTCACCGAAGTGGCCACCGCCGGCAGCACTTCTCGCGTGCCTTCAACGGCCGCCCGTACCAGGCTCTCGTGGCGAGCCCGATGTACGTAGATGTTCTCGCCGACCACGATCGCATCATCCACCACGATCCCCAGCACCAGCAAAAAGGCGAACATCGACAGCATATTCAACGTCTGATCGAATCCCAGCAGCACCACGCCCGAACCCATTAACGCCACGGGGATTCCCAAGGCTACCCAGAACGCCAGTTTGAGTTCGAGAAACACCGCCAGCACCACGAATACCAGCAACAGGCCCTGCAGACCGTTTCTCATCAGCATGTTCAGGCGATCCTTGACATCGATCGACGCATCCTGCCAGGTTCGCAACGTGTAACCCGGTGGCAATCGGGTTTGTTTGTCCGCCACGTACTCTTTCACTTCGCGTGCGATGGCCAAAAGGTCTTCGCTGGACGTCCGGCTGATGCCGATCACCATCGCCGGCAGACCGTCGACTCGGTTGATGGCCGTGGTATCCTCGAATTCGTCCCGCACAAAGCCCAGATCACCGACCGTCAGCATGACCCCGCTGGGCGTGGTCACCAGCGGAATCTGGGCGATCTCCTCGCCCGTCACACGTTTGTTCTTGCCTCGCAGCAGGACTTCCTGGTTCTCGGTATTCAGTTTGCCGCCGGGCAGTTCGATATTCTCGCGGCGGACAATCCCAGCCACCTGTTGCAGCGTCAGTCCGTGCTTACGCAAGGTCTGCTCGTGGATCTCGATATCGATCTGGAAGTCCTTGACATTGAACAGTTCGGCTTGCGACACCGAGGGCAACTGGAGCAATTCACTGCGAAGCGTCTCGGCCATCTGGCGAAGTTCCCATTCGGCTTCGATCGAGACAGCGTCAGGACCGATCAAGCCCACACGAATCGCCGGCAAGCGAAAGGTCAATTGCTGGACTTCCGGGTCCTCGGCCAGATCCGGAAAGCTGGGGATGCGATCGATCTCGGCCCGTACTTCGCTCAAGACCTTTTGCACGTTGACATTGGGTTCCAGGTACAAGACCATGAATCCGGCGTTTTCCTGAGCCACGGCGACCTGTTTCTTCACGCCGCTGATCGATCGGACCGCCTCCTCGATCTTCTGGCAGATGCCCTCTTCTACCTCGGCCGGCGTCGCTCCCGGGTAGGGCACCGTGACCAGGATGATTTCCAGGTCGAATTCCGGAAAGATCTCGCGGCGCAGCATCGAGAGGCTGACGGCGCCGACCACCAGGATCGACAGCATCAGGATGTTCATGGCCGGCGAGTTTTCGATAGCCCAGCGGATGACAGCTCGCACTTGTTTTCAACTCCTTGGGGTGCGTGTCATGGCAGCGACCGATCAGGGGCGACGACGACTTGCATCCCATCCCGCGCACCCTGCAAGGGCGTGATCAAAAGACGATCGCCAGGCTCGAGGCCCGATGGGGTTGACGGCGTCAGCCAGAATCGACGATGTTGACCTTGCGCATCGGTTTCGGTGACACCTCGGACCAGAGACAAGGGCCCGAGTTGCTGCAAGCGGCCGTCTTGTACCCGCCAAACTCGCTTGCCGGGCTGGATCGCTGCATCCGGCACCTTGATGAAAACATCTTGCTGCGGAACCTGTAACGCGACCGTCACATACATGCCGCGAACGAGCGCTGGCGGACCGGCGGCAGCCGACTCCGTGGATGATTCCCCACCCACGCGACGAACTTGCCGAGGACGATCGACGCGTACCCGGCAGGGAACGGTTCGCGTTCGTTCGTCCAGCCCGATGCCGTCGAATCGATCCAACGTGCCCTGCCACGCGAATCGCAGGTCGTCGCTTCGTGCGAACTGATAGGTGACCGTCGCGGGAATTTGCGGGATCTGATACGCCTGCTGAGCCGACCGCTCCGATTCCGACCAGACCGGCTGTTGGCTCCACAACCAGTACAGGTCTTCCATCAGTAGATTACAGCGGACCTCGATCGCCGAAGTATCCTCGATCGTGAACAACGCGGTTCCCTTCTGCACATAATCGCCCTGCTCGACCAGATCTCGCACAATCACCCCGTCGACGGGCGCCAGGATGCGGCTTCGCTGCAGGTCCAAACGGGCCTTTTCCAGTTGCGATTGAGCCAATTCGATAGCGATCTGCAAACGGCTGCGACGAACGCGGGCCGAGCTGAGCTGATTTTCCAAGATCTGACGGGCGTTTTCGGCCGTCACCACGGCCCGTTTGGCTCGGTCGATCTCCGATTGGCTGATACTGCTGGTCAACCGCAATTGCCGAGCCAATTCGTTTTGTTGCAACTGCAGATCGCGATCCGCCAGATCGACCAAGGCATCGATGTTCGCGATCTCGACATCCGCCTCGTCCAATTCGGCTTGCGACTGTTCCAGTTGTTTCAGCCCACGGTGCTCTTCCAATTGGTAATCACGTGCATCGATCTCGATCAACCATTGGCCTTCCTCGACGAAGCTGCCGGCACGGCAAGCGAGGTCCTTCATCGTGATCGTCCCTGGCACCTCGGCAGCCACCTGGATCTCGCGGGCCGGCGACACGATCCCGTCCACCTCGATCTCCAGATTGCCCTGATGAGCCTGCACGGTGACCGTTTCGACCTCCGGAATGACCCGTTCGTCGCTCGGCGGCAGCGTTTCCTGCTGACCCGATCCCAGCAGCCAAAACACCCCCAAGCCGCTGGCGACCACTCCTATTGGAATCAGGATTCGAATCAGCAAATGGACCATGTTCAAAATGACTCCCGATCCCCTTTACGTCTCGCAATTCATCCTGTTTTCTTCATCCGCCGCCGATTGTAGGCACGCGTCACCCATAACTATATTAGAATCAGGGAACCCGAAGTTGTAAAAGGGGCAAACTCATGGCGCGAACACGATCGAATATCAATGCCCTTTCCCATCTGCTGGGCGATTGTGACGTGCCCATCTTCGTTTTGGACCCTCAACGGCGCTTTGTCTACGGCAACGCGGCCTGTTTCGCCTGGCTCCAGGTCGAACCACGATCGCTGGTCGGAAAACGTTGCGATTATCACAGCGGCCTGCCGGGCGAGCCAGAACAGAGGTCTTTGAACGGTTTGTGCCCCCCTCCAGAAGTATTCTTGGGGCGTGATGGTCGTGGGCAAATCGCTTGGCCGCGACGCGACGGTACCGGCGAACGACGCTCGGCGCGTTTTTTGTCGTTGGGATCTGCGGCAGATGACAAAGCGTGCGGTGTCTTGGTGTTGGTCGATGGGTCGGAGACGTCGCCGGCTGCCGAATCGCCGTTCCAGGCGGCATCGGGCGAGGATCGGCATGCGACGCTACGCCAGGTGCTCTCCGAACTGGGCAAACGTTTTCATCTGGATCAGGTAATCGGCCAGCATCCGGCCATCACGCGGGCTCGGGAAATCATCCGTCTGGCGGCGGAGACCGATTCGCGGACGTTGGTGATCGGACCGCCAGGCAGCGGGCGCGAGCATGTGGCTCGAGCCGTGCATTATGGCGGCGGGCATCGCGATGCCGCCCCGTTGGCGCCGCTGGCCTGCAATCTGTTAGATGCCGAATTGTTGAACCAGACGATCGCATCCTTCGCAGCCAGTTGTGCGGAACTGCAAGTGGAACATCCGGGGACGCTGCTGCTGTTGGAGGTGGATCGGTTATCGAGCGATGCCCAGGCGGCTCTGGCGGGTATTTTGAGCATTCGCGAGTTGGATCTGCGGACCGTCGCAACCGCGCGTCACAGCCTGATCGATCTGGCGGCCAAGGACCAGTTCCGTCGTGATTTGGCATTTGCACTGAGTACCCTGGAGATCGTGTTACCACCCCTTTCGCAGCGGCGCGATGACATCCCGCTGCTGGCTCAGTATTTTCTTGAACGCGAAAACGCGATCGGTGGCAAACAGTTATCGTCACTTGCCGAACAAGCCATCGAGCATCTTCTTCTGCATGCATGGCCCGGCAACCTGGATGAACTGGCAGCGTGCATCGCGACCGCTTGTCGCCGGGCGCCCGGCCCCCAGGTGACGGTGGCTGATTTGCCTGAGCAGTTGCAGCTTGCCGCGCAGGCCGCATCGCGGCCTCGAAAGAAGGCCGAGTCGATTCAATTGGATCTTTTTCTCGAAGAAGTCGAACAGGAACTGTTCCGCCGCGCCCTGCAGCGATCCAAGGGCAACAAGGCCAAGGTGGCCCGTTTGTTGGGCATCACTCGATCGCGCGCGGTCCGCCGACTGCAACATTTCAAGATGGGCACAGACGATCCGCCGCCGATGCCCGATCAGCCGGGTTGATGAAACGTAGCCAGCCTTCTACGATATCCCAGGTACCACGCAGGAAATGCCAAAGTAATAGGCACACTCCGTGTGCCGTTAACCGCGGACGGCACACGGAGTGTGCCTGCTACGTTT
>SKVE01000457.1 GCA_007129635.1 Planctomycetaceae bacterium | reverse complement strand
TAACTGACGCACTTTCTGGCCCCTCACCCTGCCCTCTCCCACGAGGGGCGAGGAGACACTGGACAGTTATTTCTCGAACGGTGCTTACGGCCCAGAAACCGCACCGAGGGCAGGGGCAGTCATTTCCGGCAGCCTTCGCGACCGCAGCAGAAGCTCAACCGATAGCAATGTTCCCGGGATAAGTCCTTCGCCCCACCGCGCGGCTTGCGAAGATGGTCCGCCCGATGCAGACTCCCGCCGATCGGTGGCACCAATATAAAAGGATGGCACCAAGAGGATCAAAACACCCGGTCCAGTTCGCGACGGACGATGCGGGTCCACACTCGGTATCCGGCGTCGTTCAGATGCAGGCGATCGTCTCGGAATAAGTCCGCACGGGGGCGCCCCTGATCGGTCAGGAACTGATCTTCGGTGGCGATGTAGTGCAGGTGCGGATGCTGTGCACAGTGGTCGTGAATCTTTTGGTTCAATTCACGGATCTTCGGCCAGGCCTGCCAGCGGGATTCGGTAGGGGTGATGGCGATCCAGAACACGGGAGTCTCTGGGCCAGTGATACGGATGCGTTCGACGATGTATCGAAACAATTCCAGCACTTCATCGGGCGTCTTGTCCCCGTCCCGGCCCGCGATGTCATTGGCGATAAACAGCACGATCGCTCGCGGGCGATGAGGGTGCAAGATCCGATCGGCGTAAACGGCCAAATCGCAGCAACGAGCCCCACCGTAGCCGCGCTGGATCACCGGATACGGCGCCATGTCCTCAGCCAGACTGGTCCATAACCGGATGCTGGAACTGCCTGCGAACAGGATTGCATCGTCCGGGTACGTCGTGTTCCGATCCAATTCCTCGAACGCCGCGATCGTCGGCTCCCAAGCCCGTACACGAGGCAGATCCCGGTACGCGCTGATCGGGGCACACGATACGGGCAGGACGATTCCCAGCAGCAGCCATCGTATCAACATCTTCAAGGTCTCCCAGCGGGAGCCGACCGCCAAGTCGGCTCCTCTTTTTTATTCGGGCAATCTGCGCAGGCTTTCGCGACACCTTACTGGATGTGGAACGCTTGCGATAGGAACACCACCTGGCCCACTTGGACGCGGAATCGCAGCAGGGCATCCTTCATCTCGGAATAATCGATCGAATCGCCTGTGTGGACCGGTTCTCCGTCCTGAATCCAGGTGATGCCATCGTGGTTGTCGATCTGGACGGAGATCGTCTTCGCTGCATCATCGACGGTGACCCGACGGAACACCGGCAATACCTCGGTGCGGGACCCGACGAACGTATGGCCATTTTCCAACGCATGCCGCACGGATGGTTCCGTGAGCTGTTCGGCCAGCACAATCGTGATCGTGGCGGTGGGGGAAACGGACGTGCCGTGAGTATCGTCGCTGCCCATGATAAAGATGTCGTGCTCGCGATAGTAGGCGGCCAACAGCTTGTCGAACAGTTCCTCTTCTAGCTCGATGCGACCGCGCATCTGCATTTCGATGCCCACCAAGGTATCGAATTCTGCGATCAGACCGCCGAAGTATTCGAGGGCCTGGTCCCACGGAAACCCGCGATCTTCCCAGCTTCCTCCGGGGACGTAGTGAGCCGGATGCGCCCAGTAGGCCAAACCTTGTTTCGCTTGAACGCATCCGAGACGCTCGCGATCATGGTCCCGATTGGGAACTCGATGCCGCTCGGTGAACCCGCATTCGTTAAACAGGCTGACGATGTGCGGATCCGATGTCAATTCATTACCACGGATCGCCAGCATGCCATGTTGACCCAGCGCGGGATAGAGCGCCGAGGTTTCTACGCCATTGCGTTTCCAGATTTGCGACGGTTGTTCGTCGATCCAATCCGTCCACGGCCAGGTGGTTTCATGCGTCGGCTGCGTCTCCCGCTCGCCCTCTCGCATGGTGTGATAATTATCATGATCCGTGATCGCCAGGATGTGATATCCGGCTTCGGCATAAATCTGGACCAGTTCTTCGGGCTCGGCGCGTCCATCACTGTAAATGGTGTGTGAGTGCAGGTTCGCCTTGAAGTTCTTCACCTGATCCCAATTCACACCGGCATACGGATTCTTGACCACGCTGGGTTGCTCTGATTCGGCTTCCGCTGACGACGGTCGACCCAACATCGCGATCAGACCCAGAGCCAGAAATACGGAAACGCTCATCCATCGATTTGTTTGTTGCAACATGAGAACAACACCTCCTTTGTTATGGGGTTCGTGATCTTACTCGGTGAAACGGTAGGGACGACTGCGTACCAGGAATCGCTGGGTGGAACCGTCGTCAAAGGTCAACTCTCCCAGCGCGCCCACACGAAACGTCCCCGATTGACGCGGAATGGTCAGCGAAACGCTTTCGCCCAATTCCGGCAAATCCATCAGAACGCTGAGGACTTGGCCATACGGATCCTCGACCTGCAGCCTTCCTTGAACGGCGGTCGCCGGACGACGATGTTCGCCCAGCCCCGCCATGGTAACCTCTAACGTCATGGCTTCCGTGGGAACCTCGGGCACCGGCTGGTCATCATCTACGGAGCTGTGGAACCGGATCACCGGCCCGTTGTGCGGCGGGCTTGCGGGAGTCGAGGTCATCGCGCGACCAAACTTCGGCAGGCCGCGCTGGCCCAGTACTGCGCCCATATTGAACAGGATGAAGCCATCAGAGCCCGATCGGCGGGAGATCTCGGCCTGGCCGATCGCCTGTTCGTCGGAGATGCGCCAGTGCCCGATGCCGGTGACCAGCGGCACCGCGCCCTGCAGATGGCCCATCTGGCCGGCCGTCATGCTCTGAAAGCTGCTGTCGATCGTGGTGTAATTCATGGGGCATACAAAATCCAACCAGCCTTCCCGGCACCAATGAACCCAGTCCTGGCCGATCGAGCGTTTGGTGCCTGGGTAACCACTGAAGACGGCCGCCGAGATTTTCACGTGGGGCTTGATGGCCCGCACCTGCCGCGCTGTTCTTTCCACCACGGTATTGATCTGTTCGCAACGCCAATCGCGATAGGCGTCGGCCAAATCGCCGCGATAACAGTCGTTTGGCCAATCCTGGACGGTCTGGCCCAGATCCGCCTCGAATCGTTCGCGGCATCCATCACAGTAGCACGAGTCTTCGCCCGGATAGCGGATATAGTCGAAATGCACGCCATCGACATCATAATTCCGAGCCACCTCGACCATCGTGTCGATTTCCAGTTGCTGGTTCTTCGGGTGCGAAGGGCACAGCCACTCGGTGACTTCCCCATTCACCTTCATCTGCAGGCGGCCCGCCTCGCGCATCTGCCGAGTGAACTCGCGGGTGGTATTCCCCAAGCGATAGTTGACCTTCCACGGATGGACCTCGATCCCATATCGCTTCCCGGCCTCGACCGCCTGAGCAATCTGATCGCCTTGTTCTCGGAAGGTCGCGGACCGTGGTAGCAGATCGCTGGCGTAATGAGCCACACCCCCCCACCACATGTTCGGCACCACCGCGTTGAAACCGGCTTCCGACAACGCCCGCATGGCGTCATCCCAACTGGCGAGATCCCCGGTGCCCGAGTGATTCCATACGGCACGGAATTCGCCGTCCCGCGGTCGATGAGCCAGCACATAAGCCTGGGCCAACGAGTTTCGCACCTGAGCCGATCGAGCGATGACCTCCTGGTATCGCTGGTCGTCCAGCAATTGCATCATCGTCGCCGCATCCGCCTCAGCCCGCTGCCAGTGCTCGCGGATCTGGTCGGGATGCGGTGTTGCGGGGGCTCGCTGCTGCAGGAACGCTTCCAACTCCGCCCGTTCGGTGAACGGCCCGACCCGCACCGCACCGGTCGCAGCATGATGGGCGGCATATCGCCATGCGTCCGGTTCAAAGTGCCCGATCAGCGCCAACAGGAAATCTTGTTTGGCTCCCAAGTCCTCGCCCGTCAGGATATGCCCCATGAAGGCGCCCCGATCGCTGACGATGACCGCCGGTTCGCCTCGATTTCCCTCGGCATCCTGCCACCAACCGATCACCCGAGCGTTGTGGTCGGTGGGTCGAGCGACGGTGATGTTCCAAGAAGCCTGGAAGATCTGTTCGGGCAGACCCCGCACCGCCTCCGTGTCGAACACCACCTGGTCGAACTCGCCGGGCCGCCGACGACTGCGGTACGAAGAGTCCGACAAGCCCAGCATCTCGGCCAGATCGCGACGGATGGAGTAGAAAAAAACCACTCGACCGCCCGCGTCGACGAACTCGCGGATCTGGGCCGCTTCCTGGTCCTCCATGCCGGGGCTGTAGGCAAAGATGGCCAGTCGCCGTCCTTGCAGCGCGCCGGCGATCACGTCGTCGCTGCTGTGGATCCCATGCGGGATGCCTGCGGCGTCCAGCAGATCCCCGACACGTTCGGCCGTGTCGCGAGTGGCCTGGGAGTCGGCTGTACCGCTGCGTCCTGCGACCACCACAATCGACTCGCTACGCGCGTGCAGGTGGTCGATGGCACAGACGGTATCCAGATCGCGAGACTTCCAGATCGCGAGACGGACTCGGTCGACACGGTCCCAGCCTGCGGGACTGCCCTCGCTACGAAACGCGCCCTTTCCCAGCCGGATGCGATTCCAGCCACGCTGGATACCAAACCCCGCTCCGTACCAGCCGTCACCCGAACGGAAATAGAGCGTGCCGCCGCGCACCGGGGCCGGGTCCTGGGCGTAAAAGTCGAAAACGATGGTTCCGTAACCGACCAGGTCCAGATCCACATCGCGGTCGTATACGGCGCGATCGTTTCGCCGCTGACGAGAAAAGTCGCAGGGCAGCTTCAAAGCCGTGGTTCCCGCCGGCGTCGGTCGCGACATGACCTGCACCGGCGTGGAATCTTCCGCAATCCGCCATTGCGCCCCAGCCGCTGAAGCATCGGCGTACTCGAAGTCGTCGATCACCAGCACATCCGCGGCCTCGACCGAGGACCATGCGAAGAGCGTCGCCCACGCCGAAAGTGCCGCAACAGGTACCCTACAAGCGAGCGGCCTGGTCATGATGAAAACTCCCGTGGTTGGTCATGCTTGTCCGTCGTAACGCGATGCCTTCAAGGCGGGGGGCGATGCGTCCTGTAATCATTGTCCGCTGATAATGGTGCATGTCAAGGATGGCCAACGACAGCGAAAGGCGGTATGCTACATGGCCATTGCTAAGCAGCGGTACCGTGGGGCAAGCTTTATGAGCAGTAACCAGCGACGTTTCAGCCATTCCTTCGCCGGCTTCGTAGAACGGGTCGGACATCGGATTCCCGATCCGGTGATCATCTTCATGGCATTCTACCCCTTGGCCTTCCTCACGACCGCGTTGATGGGGGGGCACCAATTCGAAACGCTGGGCGCGGGCGGCCAACCGGTGACGCATTCGATCCTGCCCATGTATCAGGCCGAACATGTCCGTTGGATCTTCGACAACGCGTTGCTGAACAATTGGCTGGGTTTCGGGAATGGAGTGCTGGCGGTGATCCTGGTCGTGATGCTGGCCATCGGTGTGGCCGAGCATTCCGGGCTGTTGGCAGCACTGATCAAACGGATCGGCAGCCACATCCCGGAAGCCTGGATGCCGTTGCTGCTGATGTTTTTGGGGATCACCAGTTCGGTGGCGACCGACGCGGGCTACCTGATCCTGATCCCTTTGGCCGGATTGCTGTACGTCGGGATCGGCAAGAACCCGTTGATCGGCATGGCGGCGGCGTTTGCCGGTGTATCGGCCGGCTTCAGCGCGAATCTGATCCCCGGCACGCCCGTCGATGTGATCGTGGGGATGAACGCCCAGGTGTTCGCCGAATCGCAGGGCATCCCCTTCACGACGGCCGACGGTGTGCCGTTGCGCCCGGCGACCATGCACTACTGGTTTATCGCGACATCGACC
>SKVE01000902.1 GCA_007129635.1 Planctomycetaceae bacterium | reverse complement strand
CGGCAACGCCCAGATACCTGGATCCCGAATGGAGCATGATCCAGGCCCGGCCTTCCTGGTCCTGTTGGATCTCCAGGAAGTGATTGCCGCCACCGAGCGAGGCGAACTGCCGCATCATCTTCCGCTGCAACCGGTTGGCCAGAACGCGCGCACGAAACTCGCGCTGCCAAATCGGGTTGCTGCGGACCCGGTCGGTCACCTGCGGATTGTGCGCCGTGCCGACCGGAATCCTGGCCCGGAGCAACCCGTCCAGTCGCCGCAGTCCGGGCAGCAGCCGCTGGGCGTCCAACGGCAGGACGGCGGCCGTCATGCCGCACCCCAAATCGCCACCGATGACGGATGGAAGCAGAGCGTCGCGGGTGGGAATCACGCTGCCGATCATCGAGCCTTCACCGGGATGGTAGTCGGGCATCAAGGCAACATAAGGCCAGATGAACCCGGTCTTCAATAACGGCCGGAACGCCGATTGGATCGTCGCCTGATTGACGGCGCCTTCGGCGTCCCACAGCCGGACGAACGAATCCTCGACCGGCAAGTCGTGCACGTGTTTCTCGTGATACCGCAACTGCTTATCCACGCGGCCTCTCCCGCAGCAACTGGGAAACGACGGACAGCAGGATCGAACCCGCGTGCCGGTAACAGGCCATCACCTCCGCATCTGCATGATCGATAAAAACGTGCTCTACGGCGCCCGCGAAATCGAAGGACCGTGCAACCGGTTGACCGTAGACCAGCAAGATCCGGTGGCCTTCCGGCAACGAGAATCGTGACAGCGGAGTCCCCTGCCGCTGCCCGTCACACACCACCATCGCGGCATAGTCACGAAGATCCAACCGGTCATCCGGCATGATTGTCAAGCGGTTCACCTCGCGGCGCGCTGCGGCCCGACCCGCGAGGACCGTCGGGCGGTCCTCGGAGAACCAAACGCCCGCCGGATCGGCCAGAAAGACCCGCCGCCAACCGAACGCCCATGCGCTGCGGAACAGAGAGCCCAGTTCGTGCGGATTGGGCGGGCCGAGCACCAGCAGATCGACGTCGCGATGCGACCGCCCCGCCGCGCGAAGCCGCTTGCGGCCCAGATCCCGCCGCAGCGCGTACAGAACGATCGCCGCCGCTACCGCCACGTTCACGGACGACAATCCCTGTCCAAGCATCGGAATGGAAACCACCTGGTCGGCTCGCTGCAACAGATGGCGAGGGATCCCGGCCAGTTCATTCCCCACGATCACCCCCAGATGCCCGCGAGGAACGGCGTAGTCGTACACGCTGCGGCTGGCCGGAACCGCCTCGCAAGCGACCACGTGGTCGAAACGCCCCAACAGTTCCTCGATCGGCGGCAACGGACCGCTCGACCCATCAGCAACGCGGGACGCCGGACCGTCTGGGGACAAAACCAGCGATGCCCGGGACATCGCGGCAGCGTTCTGCAGAAGCGGAAGATTCCACAGCCCTTCGATATCATGGCCAATCAGCGCCAGTTCACCAGTCTTCATCCCGTCCTCCGCCGAGGATTGTAACGCACCAGTTCTGGGACAGCAAGCCCGAAGCATTCCAGCCTCCGTGGGGTTGTAAGTTACATCTAAACGTAGGCGGCAGGGGTGCATTCAGTTCGTGCTTGTCAAGCGGAAATGACCCTGATCTTTCACTTAACGCGGCCTCATGGGTGCACCCGAAGTAGGTTGGTTCTCCGACCCGACCCGGTCGGGACAGAGTCCCAACCTACGAAGATGCGCGCACCGTGCACGCACCTTACAGGCGAAAACTCTAACCTCCCCGGCTCCAGGACACTTGGGAGAGATTAAGTGAAAGATTAAGTGAAAGATTAGGAGTTCAGAGTTCACGGTGTGGAAACAGTGCTACCCGAACACTTCGATGCCTTGCAGCGGGGGGGTGGGAAAGACCGCACCGCAGTGTTGGCACGTTTCGCGGTCCACAACTGCGCGGCGACCGCAGGCCGGACAGGGCTCGCGGACCGGCCAGCGGCGGTGCAGCAGGTAACCGACCAAGCCGGGCACCCCCAGCAGCAACACGAACCCACACCAAACCCACGCGCCGGGCTGGGCATAACGTTTGTGACGCCAAAAGCACCAGACGGCCAAGGCGATGGACAGCAGGCAGACCGCGGCGAAAGGTCCTCGCCAGCGATGCCACGACGCTGTCCACACCTCGACGTAAGCTGCTTCTGTCGCTCTCTGTAACTGCTCCAGCGCAAAACAAAAGGACAGGCATTATCCTTCGGAACTCAAGCGAAAAATGCCTGTCCTTTTCTTGGCGGGTGTTGGACGGCGGATGCGTTCAGGGGGTGCGATGATTGGGGGCGGTCAGACGGGAACCGCAGTAGGCGCCCAGGGCCATGAAGGCGAAGCCGACGAAGGGCCAGGCAAAGAAGAACGTTCGGGACATGTCGTCGGGAACGGCCAGCAACAGGGGCACACAAAGCGAGACGGCGACGATGATTCCGACCAGGGCGCCTGCGATCATGCCGGACAATCGCCGGCCTAGCATGCTTCTGTCGAAGTAGGGTGGTTCGATCTCCAAGTTCGCATCCGCTGCGTCTCGGGCGGGAGCGGCCAAAGCTCGATAGAGTTCAACAGCTTGATGCAAGAATGCTTCGCGCTGCGCGGCGGGGATGATCTTTCCTTGCTGCCAGAAGGCGACATGCGTCCCGCACGATTCGACCGTCCAGCCTCGACTTTCACCAAATTGGCGGAGCGTATGCATGGTGAACCGATCAGACAACTCGACTCGCTCTGCCGGCTCAGTGCCCATTCGCAGCCCCAGTGCCAGCCCAGCCAACTCGGCGATCCGCTCGGCCAAACCCACAAAGACTCGATAACGACGATTGAATCGCACCAGCGCTGTTCGATCCAGTTCCAACGTGCTGTCCGGATCGCGAAACCGAAAACCGGCTCCGCGACAGCCCAGCAGGTCCCACGTCCAGGTCGCCATGCCTCGTGGATGGATCTCGAACAGGGGCCAATCGCCCGTGGGTGTGGCAAAGACGACCATGGTGTGGCTGGTGGAATAATCGGGCCGGTTGCCAGGTTGCGCGGCGGTGCGGCGCGAGGTGGTCAGGTCGACCATCTGCAGGTTCACGCCTTCGAACTGGCCGTACAGTCGGTTTTCGCCCACCGCCCAGTTTGCCAAGCCACGCAGCGGGACATTGTCGCCCAGATCTTCCGGGACCGCGGTCGGGGCGAATCGCAACCGCAACCGATCCGCTGTGTCGGCCAGCGTTTTTGCTCGAAGTTGTGGTGGATAAACGGCCGCCTGCAACGCTCCCAACGCGGCACCCAGCAGCGCGCAGACGGGCAGGCTGGAGATGGGCCACAGATGCTGTTCCAGACGGCCAGGTTGCGCTTGGCCGGGCATCCCGTTCAGCACTAGCCATAACAGGCTGGCGGCCAATCCGCCGCCAATCGCCATCAACAAAACTCGTGGAATCAACAACATGGTCTTTTTGATCGGTTCGATGGGTTTCCCGAACGGTTGACGATGCCTATGGTTGGACTGTCGATGGCAAGCTGGTCGATTGCAGCCGTTCGATCACCGTACAGCCACAAGCGTCGCTCCAGACGTTGACGCCGGTGCGACACATGTCCAACACGCGATCGACGGCCAGGATAATGCCTTGCATTTCGATCGGCAGTCCTACAGATTGTAGGATGATGACCATCATCACCAGTCCTGCGTGGGGGATGCCTGCGGTGCCGATACTGGCTAACAAAGCGGTGAACATGACGATGATCTGCTGGGCCAGCGGCAGGTTGAATCCGTGGTGTAGTTGGCCGATGTAGACGACCGCCACGGCCTGGTAGATCGCGGTGCCGTCCATATTGATGGTCGCGCCCAGCGGCAGTACGAACGATCCGACTCGATGGCTGATCCCGGCCCGCTGCTGGACATTGCTCAATGTCAGCGGCAGGGTGCTGTTGCTGGAAGCCGAGCTGAAGGCGGTCAGCAAGGCGGGGCTCATCGCCCGAGCGAATCTGCCGGGGTGCTTGCGGCCGATGAACCAGACGATCATGGGTAGAATGACAAGAGCGTGTACGCCCAGGGCGGCCAACACGGTGGTCATGTACCAGGCCAGCGATCGGAATACCTCCCAGCCTTGGGTCGCGGTGGCGTACAGCATCAGAAACAGCACGCCCGCCGGGCAGATTCGGATGATGGCCATGGTCATGCTCATCAGCACGGCCAGCGCCGCTTCGAACAACGGGCGCAGCACTTCGGCAGGGCGTCCTCCGACCAATAGGGTAAAGATGCCGAACAGCAGGCTGAACGAGATGATCGACAGGAAATGACCTTCGGCCAGCGCAGCGAACGGGTTGATCGGGATCATCGCTTCAAGCTGCGTCAGTAGAATTTCGGCCAGATTCCCGGCAATCATTGTCGCTTCGCCCTCGAAAGCCGTCTGTTGGCTACCGTGCATGCCGGGCCGGATCAGGTTGACCATCAGCAGACCGACCAGGATGGCCAGCAAGGTGGTGGCGATAAAGTAGGCCAGCGTGCCCAGGAACATGCGTCCGAGTTGTTCGGCGCGATCCAGGCCCAGCACGCCGGTGACCAGCGATGTCACGATCAGGGGCACGGCCACCATCTGCAGCATGCGGAGGAACAGGCCGCCCAGCCGCCGGGAGCCGTCGCCCACCCATCGCGCCCACGAGCGGCCATAGCGTTGGAAGTCTTGGAACCGTTGCGGTTCGGCCTGGCGCAGCGATTCCAGCGAAGCGAACGAATGCGGCTGGCGTCCAGACGGATCGACCACCCAGTGGCGGACGGTGCCATCCTGGGCAACCTGCCGGATCTCGATGCGGTTGGTCGAGTCAAAGAATTCGACGGCGCGAACCCCCGCCGGCAGCCGGTCCTCGGGCAAGCTCGATCGACGCTGGCCGACACTGGCGCTGAGCATCAGCCCTGCGATGGCACCGAGCAACATGCCGGCGAGGATCTGCCAGTGCAGCGGGATCGATGTCATTCGCTGGCCATGATTCCCTGGGGAGCCGGAGTTAGAACCCGATGCCTGTCGCTCGTGTGCGGACGCGGCACAGGAACGAATCGGCCGTGATGAATAGTGTCTTTCCATCCTCGCCGAACGTGCAATTCGACGTCCGTTGGCCGGTGTTCAACCGACCCAGCAATCGGCCTTCGGGAGTCAGGATCAGGATCCCGCCGGGGCCGCTGGCCCACAGGTTGCCCTGCTGGTCGACGGCCAGGCCATCGGGCAGCCCGGGCCGTCTGCCGACCCACTTCGTGGCATCGAACAGCACGCGTCCGGTGCCCAGCGTCCCATCTTCCTGGATGGGAAAAGCCATCCAGATCGCCGCTTTCGGATCGGACTGGGCGACGTACAGGGTCTTCTCGTCCGGCGACAGCGCGATGCCGTTGGGACGTGGCAACTGGTCGGTCAGCAGGGTCAGTTCCCCGTCGCGGGTCAATCGGTAGACGCCGCAAAAATCCAGTTCGCGTCGCGAGTCATCCCAGCCGTTGGGCAGGCCGTACGGCGGGTCGGTGAAGTACAGATCGCCGTTGGACATGTAGACCGCATCGTTGGGGCTATTCAGTCGTTTCCCCTGGTAGTTGTCCACCAGCGTCCGTTTGCCGCCGTCTTCGGTCAGCACCGCGATACGGCGGTCCCCGTGTTCGCACAACACGAGCCGTCCCTGGGGATCCAGCAGCAGGCCGTTGCTGCCCGGTTCCAGGCCGTAGAACACGCGGCCCGTGTAACCCGACGGTTGCAGAAACACGCGGATCCCTTGCCCTTCCCGCCACTGGAAGACGGTGTTTCGGGGGATGTCCGAGAACAGCAGATAGCCTGCTTGGGCCTCGGGCACCCAGACGGGTCCTTCGGTCCAAGTGAATCCTCGGGCCAGGATTTCGATCTGG
>SKVE01000468.1 GCA_007129635.1 Planctomycetaceae bacterium | reverse complement strand
CTCAAAAGGTTGCGGAAGGCGCTGACATGAACCAAGACAAGACCGCTGCTGAGTTCTTCGCCGGGATCGGCCTTATGCGTATGGGTCTCGAACAGGCCGGGTGGGACGTTGTCTGGGCGAACGATCGTTCATTGTCCGTAGCGGACCGCACGGACCTGTTGGATTGGCTGGCTGCCGGGTTGCCGGTCGGCGACGTCGAGGATGCCCCGGTGGCTCGGCAATTCCCGGATCAGTGGATGATCGGCGAACCGGACCTGGTTTTGCAGATCCCCGCGCCGATCGCGATCCAAGCCACGGGACAGATGCCCTATCAGTATGTTCGCATCAAGACGCAGGGCACCGAAGACCGTTGGATCCAGGCAGTGGAGGTCCAGCCGACGGAGCCAGCGGTCGTGCATCATGTCCTGGTCTTCGTCCAGCCGCCCGGTCAGGAACGCCTGGAAATCGACGAACGATCCGGGCCATTCGCGGCTTACGTTCCCGGCAACAGCCACAGCCATTATCCGCCGGGATTCGCGAAAAGATTGCCGGCGGGAGCGAGCCTGGTTTTCCAGTTGCACTACACACCGTACGGCACAGCGACCACGGACCAGACGCGACTGGGATTGGTTTTCGCCAAGCAACCACCAAAGCACATCGTCCGCAACCGGGGCATCGCAAATACTCGGATCGCGATCCCGCCTCACGCGGAAAATCATGCCGAACGAGCATCGATGAAGGTGCCGATCGACGCGCGGTTATTGGCGTTGATGCCGCACATGCATTTGCGAGGCAAGGCATTTCGCTACGATCTGGTGCTGCCCGACGGTCAACGTCGCCGGCTGCTGGATGTGCCGCGATACGATTTCAATTGGCAGCTCGAGTATCGATTGGCGGAACCGCTGGACGTGCCGCGAGGCAGCCAGATCGAAGTGACAGGCTGGTTCGACAACAGCGCCGGCAATCCCGCCAATCCCGATCCGACTCGTACCGTTCGGTGGGGCTTGCAAACCGACGAGGAAATGCTGCTGGGATACCTTGAATTCTATGTGCCATGATTGCGACTTCGGGAAACGCGTCGGGTGCTCTGAACAACACCTTCAGCCAGTACAACGTCACGCTGGCCACGCAAATCGCGGCTTGGCTTTGACGCGTTGCGGTTTCGATGCTGTGTCGAGCTTGAATCCTCGGGGGCTCGGGTGGTGGATTTGTTTCCGGTGTCTGCGTCGTGTAAGATGGGAATTCTGGACGATGGGCAACCGCTTGCCGACCATTCGACGAACTGCAGCCACTGCACCTGCGTCGAATCCATTGATCAAGAAGACTAACCGCACTCACCTTTCCCCAGAATTGGAGCTTGCCTGATGAACATGGCGAAATCTCGCGTCGCATCTGAATCGTCTCGTCGCAGTTTTTTGAAAGCCTCGTCGGCCGTTGCGGTCGCGGGGGCGATGACCCGATCCGCTCGCGTCCATGCGGCGGGCAGTGACGAGATCAAGATCGCGTTGATCGGCTGCGGGGGACGCGGCATGTCCGCAGCGGTGCAAGCGATCCGTAATGCGGCAGGCGCGCGAGTCACGTTGTTTGCGTTGGCCGATGCTTTTCGGGATCGAGTGGACAGCGCTCATAAGATCATCAGCGGCCAGGCGGCGGACCGCGTGGATGTGCCGCCCGAACGTCGATTTGTCGGCCTGGACGCTTTCCAAAAGGCCACGGATTGCGGTGTGGATATGGTGCTGCTGTGCGGACCGCCCGGATTCCGTCCGATGCAATTCGAGGCGGCGGTGGCGGCGGGAAAACACGTGTTTATGGAAAAGCCCGTCGCGACCGACTCGCCCGGCGTCCGCCGTGTGATGGCAGCCAACCAGAAAGCCAAAGAGAAAGGACTGGCCGTCGCTGTCGGACATCACCTTCGGCACGAGATGAAGCACCGCGAAGCGATCAAGAAGATCCATGACGGTGTGATCGGTGACCTGCAGTACATCCGCGCCTACTTCAATAGTTCGGGCGTCTGGGTGCGAGCTCGGCAGCCGGGCCAGACCGAGATGCAGTATCAGGTGCAAAACTGGTACTATTTCAATTGGCTCAGCGGCGATCATATCGTCGAACAACATGTCCACGATTTGGACGTCGGCAACTGGATGGCCCAGGCGGTGCCTGTCGAGGCGCAGGGCAGCGGTGGCCGGCAGGTGCGAATCGGTCCTGATTTCGGCGAGATCTTCGATCATCACACGGTCGAGTTCACCTATGCCAATGGCCTGAAGATGTTCAGCTACTCTCGACACATCCCCCGCTGCTGGAACAGTTTTTCCCAGCATGCGCATGGTTCCCGTGGCAGCGTCCACATCGAAGGCCACGGCCATGCAGATGTCCGAGTCGCCGGTCAGGATCCGATCCGGATCGAACGCGGACCGGGCGGACACCAGTTGGAACACGATCATTTGTTCGCCGCGCTGTTGGCAGGCCAGCCCTACAACGAAGGTGATTATGGTGCGACAAGCACCATGACGGCGATTCTGGGCCGCATGGCGACTTACTCGGGGCAGGTGATCCGATGGGACGACGCACTGAATTCCAAAATCGATCTGTGCCCGGAGTCGCTGGAATGGGACGCGGAAACGAAAGTCAAACCGGGACCGGACGGCTTGTATGCCTGCGCCATGCCTGGTACGACCCAAGTACTGTGATGACAAACCACGTGGATCAACTGCCCCACTTCAGGCATTTGGCCGGCCTGGGAGATGATCAAGGAGACAAGTCATGACGCGATTCCTAACGCGGCTCGGCCGCAACCAAGTAGGTTGGGTCTCCGACCCGACCCGGTCGGGACAGAGTCCCAACCTACAAACATGCGCGCACCGTGCGCGCATGTTACGACCGAAGACGCTAAGGATGCTCTTGTTTGCTCCGTGCATCGCGGTTGGTGCTCTGGCAGACGAACGGCCGGCAAGCGTGGTCGAGGTCGTAGCGGGGGAGGATTACCGTGCGAAGCTCGCGGGGTTGAGGCCGGGAGATGAGTTGCGTTTTTTGCCTGGCGTTCATGAAGCTCATGCGGTAGTCCAGGTCAGCGGCACTCCGGATCGCCCCATCACCATCCGCGGGGTGGTAGATTCCGGCGAGCGTCCCGAGCTGCGTTTTACGGGCCGTGGGCACAACTTGTGGCGCATCGCCGGCAGCCACCTGCGTATCAAAGACCTGAGCTTCCACGCAACGCATGCTTATGGGATCCGAGTGGAACGGGTCGACGATTTGACGATCGAGAATTGCACTTTTCGTCAATGTGGCGGCGGCGATATCTCCGCCAACTCGGCCCACGTCCATGGGCTGCGCATCGCAGGCTGCCGTTTTGTCGGCTCGCGGCGTACACCGGTCTACATCGGCAACCATCCGGGCCAACTGGACATCGCCAACTTCGTTTTCGAGGGCAACGTGATCGACGGCCGCCATATCGACGGAGGCATCGGCTACGGCATTCAACTGAAGCTGAACGTTCGCGGCGGGGTGATCCGCGATAACGTGATCACCGGCACGCGCGGGCCGGGCATCATGGTGTACGGTGTCCAGGATGGTGCGGCGGAGGATGCGTCCGTGATCGAACGAAACGTCGTCATCGGTTCGCGGAACAATCCGGGGATCGCCATTGGTGGCGGCCCCGCCGTGGTGCGGAACAACCTGGTCATCGGCTGCCAAACTGGCGGGATCGGGGTGTTCGATTACGGTGGGCGTGGTCTGTTGCAGGGCATCCGCATCGAGGAAAACGGGGCGGCGATGAACATGGGCCACGACCTGTCCATCCGCGGCCAATTGGTAGAATCGACGCTCAAGGCCAACCGCATCTGGACTCGGCAGTCAGACCCTCGCCTGCCCGGATGGGACCAAGCGGGCCTGGACGTTGCGGCGAACCGCATCCAACGCGGCGGCCAAGCCTGGCAACAGATCCTAGGACGGCTGAAGGGCGTCGTGCCTTCCGACGCAGCTCGAAACGCTGTATCCCAGCGGTTGAGCCAGGCCATGCCGCAAAGCGAGGAGGAACTGATCGCCCTGCTTCAAGCCCTGCTGGATTGACCTCGCGGCTCCTCCAATAGTCACCTCGCGAAATGCAGAGCGAAAGCGGCGTCAAGCACGCGGAATTTAAGACGCCCGAGCCACCGGAGCGCTCGGACGTCTGAGCTTTCTCATCCCAAAAGATTCGATCTTCGTGGGTACCGATCGATCGCCCATCGCCCGCTTATGCGGCCCTCTCCAGCTCGTCCAGCATCGCTAGCGCAGCCAGCGCGTTCTCCATGCCTCCGATATCTTCGACGAACTGTTTCAGGGCAATACTCTGCTGCTCGTCCAGTCCTCTTCCCTCTTCCATCAGCAATTCCCGAATCTCGTCCGCCGCCAAGTCCTGGATCCGAATTTTGTCTTCCATGGCTTCTCCTTCCCAGTTATTGATAGGGCATCTATCCTGACAGATGATCGGACATTCAGAGCTGGGTTTTGCAGCCTTTTCCAACGGTACGCATCATGCTATCAGTCAGCACCTGGCAATCTGTAGCGATCAGCGGCGAAGAGTGGGGCTGTTGCGTCGATGGAGCATCCTTCTCACATCCCAGGCTCTCGCTCGAACAAACAACCCCCAGCCTCCGACGTCTTTTCTCGCCGTGGTTACGTGCTATCTGGATCAGCCTCCGACGCCTGAGTGCCGGGATGCTTCAGGGCTCGGCCAGCCAGGACGCCAGTGACTTGGCCGTTGTCGATGGCCAATTGTCCGTTGACCAGCAGGTAACGCACGCCGGTCGAGTACTGGTGGGGGGCTTCGAACGTGGCGACGTCGCGGAACGTTTCGGGATCGAACACCACGATATCGGCTACCAGGTCTTCGCGTAGGTAACCTCGATCTCGGAACCCGAAGATATCGGCGGGCAACCCGGTCGAGCTACGGATCGCGTCGGACAACGACACCACTTGCCACTCGATCGCGTAACGACCGATTTTCCGTGGAAAACAGCCGTAGTTTCGCGGATGCGGGACACTATCGTCGGGGACCATCGATCCGCCGTCGCTGGCCGTGGCGACGAACGGCTGCTGCATGATCTGCCGGACCTCCTGTTCCTGCATCCCGAAATTCACCATCCGCGCGCCGCCGTTCTGTTGGATCTGCAGCACCAGATCTTCCACCGAGCAGCCTTGTTCTGCAGCCAGATCGGCCAGGTTCCGGCCATGCCAAGCGGGCTGGGGCCCATAGCTAGCAATCATCAATGCCGCTCCGTCCGAACGGGCTCGCAGGTTCGCGGTCAGCACCGTTCGCAGCGCGGCGGCCCGCGCGGGGTCGGCCAACGCCTCGTGCAACCGGTTCGTGCTGCGGTAGGCTTCCGGCATGACCATCGCGGCCAGCGACGTGCTGCTGGCAACGTACGGGTATTGATCCGCCGTGACCGTCAGGCCCTGTTGACGAGCCTGCTGGATCAGCCGGATCGCTCCGGTTGCTAGTCCCCAGGCTGGTTTGCCCGAGGCTTTCATGTGCGAGATATGGACGGGCAAGTTCGCTTGACGGCCGATCTCGATCGCCTCGTTGACCGAATCCAGCAACCCGACTCCTTCGCCACGGATATGCGAGGCATACAGACCGCCGTGCCGACCGACGACTCGACTCAATGCAATCAGCTCGTCCGTGTCGGCGTACGAGCTGGGGGTATAGATCAGCCCGGTCGAGATCCCCCAAGCGCCGCTCTGCATGCCCTGATCGACCAACTGCTTCATCTGTTCGAGTTCCGCGTCGGTCGGTACGCGTTTGGCCGAGCCCATGATCCGACTTCGCACGGCGCCGTGGGGGATCAGATGGGCGACATTCGTCCCGGCGCCCTCGACGTCCACCTGCTCGAGAAACGTTTGGACATCCCACGGCCCGAAGCCACACTTGCCG
>SKVE01000021.1 GCA_007129635.1 Planctomycetaceae bacterium | reverse complement strand
TTGGAGCCCGCTTGCTCGCCTGGAATCGTGGACATCTCGGCATGGTACCAGTCGCTGGACGATGGCCAATGGGTAACGGGGCCTGGTCTATCGCAACGGGTGGATCAGCTACCCGCTGGTGTCCGTTCGACCCCGTCGGCTGACTGGTTGCCCCGCGCCGCAACGCTGGGTCGCATCGGATACTTGGAATTCCAGGCGGGACGGCGAGACGACTTGTGGAATCTGAAGCCCATTTACTACCGACCCAGTGCGGCCGAGGAAAAGTTAGCGCAGCGATAAGCACCCGGGACAGCATTGTTCTCGGGACGACCGCCGCTGGCAGTTCAATCGTTTGCAGGCTGCTCGGGGACCCACCACAGCGAACGCCAGTACGCCTGGTCGACCGCATAGGCATCGAAGTCTTCGCGGTTTCGCTCCGATCCCGGCGCTAGGATGCCGTAGCGTTGCATTTCGCGCAGATACAAAGGACTGGGTCGATCGGGTATGCCGCCGTCCATCACGGCATAGGTACCGTTGGCGGCAGCCCCGGAATCGAGCCACAGGCGAATGATGGCGGCTTGCTCCGGCGCGACGCTTACGTCTTGATGGCTGCCATCGAAGCGAGACAGGAATCTGCTGCCCGAGCTGCCCATCGTCCGGGGTGGGCGATTGCCGTGGGCATTGCGTCCATCCGCCACCTCGCCCAACCGATTGACCAGCGACGCATAGCTGCTCAGCAACCGGCCTCGACCATGCGACGGCTGGCTGTGGCTGGCATCCAGGCGCAGATCACCTTCTGTCCGCTGGGCGCCATGGCATTCGATGCAGTGGGTGTCCAAGATAGGCTGGACATGGCGTCGAAAATCGACGATTTCGGGAATCCCCGCCAGCGGCTGGATGCGGCTTGGCCGCCGCCGCATGGCCAGGGGGGGGCCATGGGCCGGATTCCCAGGTGCGTTGATTCGCGATTCGTGACAGCCCACGCAACTGGTCGTCTCTCCCGGCTGAAGCGTCACGAAGCTCTGCATGTTCTGGACCGACAAATCATGTTCGTCCAGAGCAACGAAAAACAGGCTGCGCAACGCCGGGGCCTCGAAATGTGCCGAACCATCGGGTTCGACCGGTACGATCCCCAGGATCCGCGTCAGCGTAAAGGTGCCCCACAGGCTGATCCCGTCAAACCCCGGGCTGTTGTGAAACGGGCCGGGCAGATCCTCCAGCACCAGCAGTTTTTTGATTTCGCCGTCGGCCACGCCTTCCATATGACGGCCGCGCGTCACATCCGCCAGGAACAGCGTGCCCGTATCACTCGCCAAGTCGCTACGGGGTGGAACGAGCTGCTCGCGCTCGCGAGCCACCAGCGGCACCGGTTCCTGCAACATCATCTCGGGCGGCAGGTCGCTCAAGGCATGCAAGAGCCGCGTTCGGCCCTGGTCATCCATCAGGTGCAGTTCCCTGCCACGAGCCACGAGCCACGCGGCAGAGGACACGGGCCACGGGTCTCGCCAGTTGCCCGCAGGATGAATGCGTCGAGCCGAAGGCAGGTCGTCGGGTCCTTTGCGAGGGTCGATGATCGTGACAAAGCCCTCGTGCTCGCGGCGTCCATGGCCGGGCGAAAAGATGGCGACAACCTTGCGAGTCCCCGGGATGGGGCGGGCGCCCAACATGGCGACTGCACCGGGCACGTTTTGATAACGGACGATGTTTCCCTCCTGGCTCTCCACATGATAGGGCATCCCGGTCGGGTGCATGTTGCCGTAAAACGTCATGACTCCCGTACCGTCAGGGTTCATGGTCCACAGATGGTGATAACATAACTGACTTCGATGGACGTATTCCCAGCGTGTGTACAGGAGCCGTCCGTCAGGCAAGACGGCGGGCGTGTTCTCCATCGCCGCATTGCTGCTTAAAGGACGCAGATTGCTGCCGTCGGCGTCGCAGCGATACATCACAGCAACCGGGGTCTTCCAACACATCACCCAGCGATTGCATCGGGACGAGCAGAAGGCGATGCCACCGTCGGGCAGGTAGATGGGTTCGACGTCGTCGAAGGGGCCATCGGTCAATTGCCGTAGCCCGCTGCCGTCACGTTGGATCTCGTACAGATGATGATGGTCGCTGCCACCCCTGCGATACGAGAACAGGATCGTCTGCCCGTCGTAGTGCACCACCGGGTCGCGAATCCCGCCTTCGTCGTCCAGCAAAAGCGGAACCAACTCGCCCGTACGCAGGCCCAGACGCCACAGCCCGCTGCCACCCAACGGGTACACTTTCTGCTCGGGATCAAAGCAGTAGTACCCAAAATTGGCGTAGTAGTGGCCATCGGGTCCATAGGCCCGAGTCGCGAAAACGATCTCGTCCAGATCCTCCGGAATGACGGGTGCCGCTTGTTCGGCCGCCCATCCGACGCACCACGCGCCCAGGTAATTCAGGAAGAACGTTGTCAGGATCATAGCATGGATCAGCGATAGACGATACGAGGTCATGGGTGTTCGGTCCTCACTCCCGTGTTGGCGTTTCCCGGCGTGGATCATTCGATCTTTTTCCATTTTGTCCTGCAAGCCGTCGAAAAATCAACCACCCCCCCCGACAGCGCAGTCCGACTTGTTGCCCTGGATCCGTCACAACCGGCTTGACGACTCGCTTGCTCGCGATCACAGTCGAGGGCTTGAAGAAGCGGGCGATCACGGAATTTCTTGGTGATGCGAAGCAAGCAAGAGAGAACCTAAGGCAACTCGCAGAGAATAATCTACCCGCAGCGCTGTGGCCGGTCTCTGACCGAGCCAGCCCGGCGACCGAAGGTCTTCAATATCGCGGGAGACCTTCGGTCGGCGGTTTCGACGGGGTCGGAGACCCTCGCCGAACGCGGTAGATTATTTCCTGCGAGTTGCCTAAGGATGCGACGACGCGAGTTTTTGGCGGTTTCCGGTGCGATGGGTGTGTTGCCTCTGGCTCATACCGTCACGGAGGCTCAGCAGCCCCGTGGTCATCAGCGCGATTATTACGAGCTGCGCACGTATGTTCGTAGCCTTTGCGGGAATGCCTCACCTGGAAACGCCGGTCGAATCGCCCGGCCGAGTGTTCCAGTTGCGGATTTACGAAAGCCCCAGCGTCTAGACGGGCCAAAAGAAGATCGAGATGTTCAACGATGCGGGCGAAATCGCCATCTTTCGTCGTGTCGGTTTGAACCCCGTCTTCTTCGGTGAAGCGCTCGTGGGCTCGAAGATGCCCAACCTGACCTACATGCTGGGCTTCGAGAGCGATGAGGATCGAGCGGCGGCCTGGAAGCGATTCGGAGCCGACCCCCAATGGCAGCAGTTGCGGGCCATGGAAGAGTACGCGGACAAGAAGATCCTGAGCGGGATCACCAACCTGATGCTCAAACCGGCCACCTACTCGCAGATCTGACCCGCCGGTCGCGGGAAGCGGCGTGTGATGGCCAGGACCGATTCGTGCAGCGGGCGACTGCAGGCAAGCGTCTCGCCGGAATGGATCGTCGGTTGCCCGGTCCAATCCGAAAAGGCCCCCCCCGCTTCCTCGATGATCGGCTGCAATGCCGCCGCGTCCCAGAGACTCATCACCGCGTCGAGCATCACATCGGCGCGTCCCGTCGCGACAAGGACATAACCGTAACAGTCGCCCCAGGTCCTTGTGATGGCCGCTCGCTGCTCCAGTTGCCGATAAACGTCGAAAGCACCGCGTTCGTGGAACAGATCGAGCTGCGAGGTGAGAAAGACGGCATCGTCTAACGACGAGCATTCGGAGACTCGAGCGGCGCGCGGCGGCGAATCTCCTTGACAGTACCAAGCGCCCAGTCCCGAACCGGCATAGACGCATTCGCCCAGCGCTGGGATGTCGATCACGCCCACCACGCTGCGCCCCGAGTACTCGACGCCGACTAGCGTGCCGTATAACGGAACCCCACAGATGAACGACTTGGTGCCATCGATCGGGTCTAAGATCCAGCGATAACCGGATGTGCCCGGTTGTTCGCCGTACTCTTCCCCCAGGATCGCATCCTCCGGGAACATCTCGCCGATTCGTCGACGCAATAACTGCTCGGCCTGCCGATCGGCTTGAGTGACTGGGGAACGATCTTGCTTGCGTTCGACGTGCAGATCATCGCGTTGAAAAAATTGTAGCGTCAGCCGTCCGGCCTCGCGGGCGGCGGCCAATGCCAAGTCCAAGCGTTGCGAAATGGCGGATTTTTCGTCGATCGTCATCGGATACCTGCGGACAGAATCGTGTGGCGGTCAGGCCGACCAAAGGGTGGTCCAGCCGTGGGACACCGGTTAAGGAGCACGATCCGGCGATCTGCCGGCTTCGCGCGTCTCGATAGGAACCGAGGGCTCACCAGCCGCAAGAGGCTCGACGGAACCCGGCGCCGCGTTCGCCAGCGGTGGCTCCGTATCATCATCGGTCGATTCCATGTCTTCTGTGGGAACTGCAAGCGGCTCGCTTTCGGGCAATGGAACTTCGGGTGGCGGCAGCAACTGCGACAGCTTGACCGATTCCAATTGACGTCGAGCCGTGTTGGTTACTTCCTTCAAGGCATCCTGCAGCTTCCCTTCGGTGGATGGGTACGTCGAGGTCGACCAGTTCCGCGATTCGCTGTCTAACGGACCATCAATCGCCTCGATCACCTCTAACAACGAGATTTGGTCCGCCGGTTTGGTCAACGAATAGCCGCCATCCACACCACGGGTGGAACGCAGAATGCCATGCGTGACCAATATCCGAAGGATTTGGAGTAAAAAACGCTCGGGCATCTCGCCCTGGGATGCGAGCCGACTGCAGGGAACGGGAGTTGCCGGGTCACTCTGAGCCAACTGAAGTGTGGCTCGCACCGCATAAGAGACGGTCCGCGAAAGCTTCATCTTAGCGCCTGCTTTGCTAGTTGACCGCCGCACTGCCCCCGGATGACTTTTCCCAGTCTGCCCACTCCGACTAACATGCAGCAATCAGTATTTCTTGCATCTTTGTTAAGCTTTACCGAGTCGTCAGATATAACAAACTCTCGGAGAATGTCAATCAACGGGAACGGAAACGAAGCTCGATTACCGGGGAGTTTTGGCGGGCGGTTCTTTTTGAAAGAAACCGTGGCATACCAGCAGGAAGGCTCCGAAGACCAGCAGCGAATCGGCGATATTGAAGTTGGGCCAGGTAAAATCTTGATAACGCAGCAGAATCCAATCACGGACTTCGTTTCGCCATTGGCCGGGATCCTCAGGGTTTTGCCACAACCCCAAGCGGTCGTAGAGATTGCCGCCGATCCCGCCCATTACGCTGCCCAAGGCGATGGTCAGCATCCAGTCATGCGCCGCACCCAGCCAAAAGAGCCAGATCAAAATGCCGATGGCCGCCACGATCGATAACGCCGCGAACACGTAGCCAAAACCGGAGCCAAAACCGAAGACAGCACCATCATTCAGGGCCGTCTCGACCCCCACATACCCCTCGATCAGCCACCATTGATTGTCGAACGTCGGCATCCCTCGCCACTGAAATACCCAATGTTTCGTGACGAGGTCGGCAATGCAACCGAAAACGGCTAACGCAGCGAAAACGAGGTATCGGTTCCACGGCACGGAGCTCAGCTCAGAGGTCTCCGTTACTTTCGAGTTTGCTGGCACATTTGACACAATAAGGCGTAAAGGGGATGGCATTCAAGCGAGTTTTGGGGATGATCCGTCCACATTCGTCACATGTACCATACGTCCCCGATTCGATCCTTTCAAGGGCACCTTCGATCGCTTCGAGCGTGTGCTCTTCGTTTTCCAGTAAAGAAAGCGTGAACTCTTGTTCGTAATTGTCGGTGCCCATGTCGGCCATGTGGATCGGCATCGTCGAGAGATCGCCACTGGCCTCGGCTCTGGTCTTGTTCAACGCCGCTTCGGCCATGGCATGAACGTC
>SKVE01000156.1 GCA_007129635.1 Planctomycetaceae bacterium | reverse complement strand
TCTCACGGAGCTTCACGAGGCCCGATACGGGCGCTCGACGAAGTATTCCGCTTTTTAGCAGCGTCATGTTTCATGTGTTTTTCTAGCTCGACGAACAGGAGCGAGGTCATGCGTACCACACAGCGTCGTGGTTTCACCTTGGTGGAACTGCTGGTTGTCATTGCCATCATTGGAGTTCTCGTCGCACTGCTGCTGCCGGCCGTGCAAGCCGCCCGCGAAGCGGCTCGGCGAACGCAATGCAACAACAATCTAAAACAACTGGGGTTGGCTCTGCACAACTACCAGGACACCTACAATTCGCTACCGTTCATTTGCGGCGGCACGGGCGATGGAGGGGGCTTCGGACAGCACGGTTGCTGGGCGCCCCATTGCACCAGCGCGTTCCGACTGTCTGGCTTCGTAGGATTGCTTCCGTACATCGAACAGCAAGCCGTTTACGACATGTCGGCTCAGAACAATTTTTCGCCCGGTGGTTGGGTGGACGTACAGAACTCTCCCGTCTATGCGAAGATTCCGGGCTTTTTTTGCCCCAGCGATCCCAGCGCTCAAGACCATGCTCGAGGTCGCCGGAACTACAAGATGAGCATGGGCGACTGGACCATGCAACACCACGATGCATCCAGAAATACACCGAATCCACGTGGACCATTCGGAATCATCCGACACGCGAACGTGGGAGTGACTTCCCGATTTGCTTCCGTCACCGATGGCCTGAGCAATACGATCGCGTTCAGCGAACGGGTTGTGGGAGTGTCGATCAATCGGTTGAAGGGTGGCTATGCGCAATCGGCCGGTGTCCATGCGGGGGGAACCACAGGTGACGCCATGCTTGCCATCGTGCCTCTCGACTGTATGAATACCCCGGTCGTGAACAACGTGTACAGCAATCCTTCGACGGGAAATACGTCCGGCCAGTTCTGGTCGGATGGTGCGATGACTGCCTCTGGTTTCAATACGATTTTGCCGCCCAATTCCCCCAGTTGCACGGCGATGGGTGTCGCGTCGCAGGAATCCCGCATCATTGCGCCGCCAACCAGCCAACATCCAGGCGGTGTGAACGCGGTCATGCTTGATGGGGCGGTGAAGTTCATCTCCGATACGATCGACAGCGGCGATCTGACTCACGGATTGGTTCGAAGCGGTCGCAGCCCTTATGGCGTGTGGGGTGCTTTGGGAAGCCGTGACGGTGGAGAATCTGTTTCGCTCCCGTGACATTAAATTGGGTCATTTTTTCAGCACAGAGCAGTATCATGAGAATCAGTACGAGTCCCTTGACGGGTCATTCCACCGCCACACCGATCGCAGCGTTGCTCGGTCTCGGCATGCTTCTGGTAATCGGCGGCTGCGGCACGGGGCCCGTCAAGCCGGACCACATCCCCGACCTGGCGCCATTGACCATCACGGTCAACTATCACGGTCAACCGGTGGACGGGGCTAGCGTTTTAATGGCCCCAACGTCGGGTCAATTCTCGGCGGCCGGAACCACGGACAGAGCGGGACGCGCGGTCATGAAGACGGACGCCACTTATGACGGAGTCGTCCCCGGGGAGTATCGGGTGAGCGTCACAAAAGTGGAGACGCCGGATGTGGACATCGGCGCGACCCCCGACGACCCAGCCCAATACGCGGAGTGGGTGAAGAAGCAGGAGTCGCTGGTGGTCGAAACCAAGCACCTGATCCCGGAACGATACGCGTCCTTCGGGACTTCGGAACTGAGCGTCACCGTCGATCAGGGAACACCGGCCGACGTGACGTTGGAGTTGACCCCGTAGTCGCACGAAAAGTGGGACGGGCGTCATTCCAGTGAAATCCGAGTAGTTCTCCTGCAACGCCCCAGGCAGGCCCAGCAGAACCATACTCTGCAGCCGGTCATTGGCATCCCAATGGTGATAATGAGTAATCGCATGCGAAAACTCATGTCCCACAATGTCTGGCAAAACATTGGCGGTGGGGAAGAAGACATAATACTTCGCAAACCCAGCCCCGCCGCAACCTGGTGTCGAATTCGTGCCCTCAGCGTGCGCCATCACTAGCACATCGTCAAAGGGTGCAACTGCGCGGTTATCTCGCATCCCGCCGTTCCCATTCAATCCGGGCCGGCCAAACTTCTCTGTGAGCTTCAACACGTCGGCCTCGATGAGAAGAGCTTTCTGCGAAACAACAAGGCCGATCGACGATCACAGAATCTTCTCGTATGATGCTCGCGAATTCGATAACCCACGGTCAAGCACGGGCCGCACGGTTCACAGGCTGCATGGTTTTGTTACAATAAAAGAATCTACGCGGGTTTTTCCCGGCCTGCCACTGCTCGTTGGTGGCAATGGGTTAATCGGTTCCCTTCCAGGAGGATAAGACATGAGACTTCACAAATCGACGATCGCCAACTTACTGCGTATGCGTCTAGTTCTGGCTTCAGCCGCATTGCTGGCTCTGCCAGTGGGATTGGCTTCCGCCGACCACCACGAGGGGCCTTTGGCGGGCAAGAACATTGCCTTTCTCGTAGGCGAAGGAGTTCAGGACGCCGAGGCGTTGGTTCCGATGGGCTATGTGGTCAGTCGCGGAGCGAAGGTGACCGTGATCGGTTCCGAACCCGGACTGGTGACACCGTACAATAGCGACATGCAAGTTTATGTCCAGAAAGCGATCGGCGACGTTTCGCCCGAAGATTTCGACGGATTGGTGATCCCCGGTGGACGATCGCCGGCCAATCTTCGACAACACGAAGCGATCGTCGCGTTCACCCGGTCGATGACCGAATCGGGCAAGCCCGTGGCTGCCATCTGTCATGGGCCTCAGTTGTTGGTCACCGCCGGAGTCTTGGAAGGCAAGCGCGCGACCTGCTTCGCCGGCATGGCCGACGAATTACGCGAAGCAGGAGTAAACTATACGGACGCGGCCATGATCCGTGACGCCAACATCATCACCTCGCGTCTGCCCAAAGATCTCCCTGCGTTTTGTGCCGCGTTCGAGAGAGCCCTCCTTGAATAGAGGATGCGGGTTAATGGCCCAACGATTCCAGGTAGCGCAGCGCTCGTTGCCTGACTTCGTTGTCCGAGGTGACGGCAATCACCTGCTTTAGCGCGGTCGTGAATCCGTCACGGTCGGCGTCGCGTAAGGCTTGATGGTGAGCCAGTTCGACGATCGCACGGGATGCGTCCTGGGCCAATTTCGGCTGGTCCAGGTAACTGGCCGCAAACTCAAACGCCGCGCGGGTACGAATGGCGCCAGCCCGCTGGACGGCCAAGGACCGTTCATCGTCACGAGTCGCCATTTCCATCGCTTGCCGCAACCATTGCAGTTGATGGTCATCCGGCAAATCTCCGGGCAGCACGCTGACTCGGATCATGGCTCGCAGCGCCCAGATCCGCTGGTGGTCCTGGCGAGCAGTCTGAGCCAGATCGGCCAGTTGCTGGATGACGCTGGCATCCGGCCAGTTGGCCAGAGCCCGAATGCCTGCTTCGTACATCTGTCCGTCCGATGATTGCATTGCGGCTTGTACCAGATGCAACGCCCGGCTTCCCCCAATGCGGCCTAGCAAAGGCAAAAACTCGATCTGCTGCGATGGATCGTTCAGATCGATTCCTTCGATCACGGCTTCCGCGCGCTGATCCGACTCCAGCACATGCTCCAGAGCGCGCATCACGGCCTTCTCCAGCACCTCGCGCTGAACTCCTCGATCCATCCCGTGCATGACGCGGACGATCGCTGGCACATGCTCGGGTTGCGCGAGTTGGAAAATGGCGTCCGTTGAAGCCGAACGCAATGGATCGTTGTCGTGTTCGACGAGATCCAGCAGAATCGGAACACTGGTCCAAGCCTGGCGAGCGACCAGGATGCGGACCAGCCGAGTTTGGTGTTCGGCCTGCTGCTGGTCGGCCAGCGTTTGGGTCAAATCCGCTTCGATCTCCGCGCCGCGAAGTATTTCGATCGCCCGCCACGCCGCGTCGGACAACGGACCGTCGACGCTGGCGATCGGCAACAGGATGGGTAACGCTTCGCTGCCTGCCAGGGCTCCCGAGGCTGCGATACCGGCTTGGGCGATCCCAGGGTCCTCGCTGGTCGCAGCGGTCAACGCCACGGAGGCGAAGGTTCGGTCGCCTCGTAATCGCAAAGCCGACAAGAGCAGTGCCTGGCTGGCAACCGGAAGCCGCTGGTGATGGGCTACGATCATCTGCATTGTATTCTGGCTCAGATAGGGCAACGTGGTGGCAGCCGCGTTTCGCACCAGAGCGTCCTGGTCGGCCAGCGATTCGAGGATCTTCTCCGGGGATTGGTCGCCCGCGATCTGCAATTGAGCCACGAGCGCGGCCGAGCGGATGCGAGCTGGCTGGTCGGCCAAGGCCAGCCGTTGCAGGATCTCCGCCGCTTGATCTTCGTCACCCGTTCGATGCAACCGGATCGCACCTTCCAGCAAACCATCGCCGATCATCGATCGGCGTTCCACTGCGGCTTGTTGGTAAGCTTGTTCCAGATGCCCAACGGCTTCCTGTGAGCCGATCTTGCCCAGGGCCAGCGAGGCGGCGATGACGACGTAAGGGTCTCGATCAGAAAGCCTCGGCGCGATGATCAAGACTGCCTGCGGATCGCGTCGTTCTCCGAGGCTGTCCAGAATCCCGGCCCGCAGCACCCCCTCGGTCTGGTCGACAGCGTCCCGCAGCGCGGCCATCGCCTGGTCACCGGGGATCGATTCGAGTGCCATACGAGCCTCATGAGATAAGCTCGCATCGATCAACAACGGAGCGAGCGCTGCCACCGACTTGTCGGTGCCCTCCAGCCGTAGTTCGCGACACGCGGCCGCTTTGGCCGACACCGGCGCATCGGATTGCAGTACTTCGATCCACTTGGCTTCCTGCGCAAAAGTGACGGTGGCCAACAAGAACAACATGGCGGTTGTGATCATGCGGAACATGTCGTCGTGCTTTAAGAAATGGGAAAGTTCTAGGGGAATTCACGTAACGAAGGCTCAGCCCAGTGTCCAGCCTTCGCGGGGAGCCAGCGACAGCATCCGGTTCGCCTGTTCGTCGTCGATGAACTGTTCGCGCTGGGGGTTCCAGCGCAGGGTTCGGTTCAAGCGTTGAGCGATCCCGCCCAGCAGTAAAAGGCTGTTTCCACGATGCGCGATCTCGGCATCGCAGATCGGGCGTTGGCGAGTGCGTACGCAATCGAGAAAGTTCGCTGAGTGGCTATCGCTGAAGTACACGTAACCTTCAGGCTTGGGGGTTGCCCGCAGCAACTCGGGAGGATCAGCCATCAGGCCGTTGCGATGGACCACGATTCGGCCGTGGGTTCCGACGAAACACGCGCCGCCGGGAATCCAGTCTTCGCCTGGATAGTTTCCGCCGACAACCTGGACACCGTTGGCATAGGTCAGCAGCGGGCGGCCGTCCTGCAATCCGATTTCGACGGGTCCTGTGTCATCCGCACCGATCCCCCACTGGACGATATCGTAATGATGCTGGCCCCAATTGATGTCGCCCCATCCGAAGCGATGGCCGCTGGTGTTGTTGTCGAAGGGGAACCAGGGCAGCGGTCCGACATAGGCATCCCAATTGATATCCGCCGGGATCTCATGCCCGTGGTTCGGTTCAGGCGGTGCGGGCGAGAAGCCGCCACCTTGCTGGTAGGCGTAAACGGTTTGTAGCGTCCCAATGACGCCGCCGCGCACCAATTCGACAGCTTTGCGAAATCGCCCCTCGTATTCCGAACGCTGTTGGGTTCCTGCTTGAAAGGTCCGGCCGTGACGCTGGCAGGCCTCCACCAAGGCTCGTCCCCAACGGATCGTGATGCTGGTCGGTTTCTCGCAGTAGATATCCTTGCCCGCCCGCGCGGCCAGCAGGGCCAGAAACCCCTGAGCGTGGTAGGAAGCCGCGATCAGCACCGCGTCCACATCATCGCGTTG
>SKVE01000850.1 GCA_007129635.1 Planctomycetaceae bacterium | reverse complement strand
GCGGACCGCGCCAGCAAGGCCAATTCTCGGCGTTGCCCCACGCGGTCGTCAGAAAGACGAAACAAACGGCCAGCATTTGCAATCGGATGATTCGATTCATGTTGATTCTCCCATCAGTCACCAAGGACAGGGCACGACAAGGCGTGTGCCGTTGAGTTCACGATTCGCGTTCGGTACGGCTGTGCTCTATGGATTTTAGCAGAGTCGCCCAGTTGATGGCGATCTGGGATCGGCGCAAACTGGCTTTGGGGGTCAGTTCACCATACTCGATGGACAATGGTCGCGGCAGCAGGGCGAACCGACGTATCCGTTCATGACTGGCCAACTCGGCCAAGCAAGCATCGATTCGCTGCCGAATCCGTCGCTGCAGCCATTGCGGATCGGTTGTCGAAGAATCGACGGCAGTCGATCCCGCGGGAAAGATCAGCGCGATCGGAAAGCCTCGGGCGTCTCCCGTCACAAACGCTTGTTCGATCGATGGGTCCTGGACCAGCAGGGTCTCTAAACGGCTGGGCTGAATCTTCTGGCCGGTGGCCGTAACGATCAACTCCTTCTTCCGGCCGCGGATCTCCAGCAGTCCACGCTCGTTCCAGGCCCCCAAGTCGCCCGTGTGCAACCAACCATCCCGGATCGCCTGGTCCGTTGCTGCCTGGTCTTGCCAGTAGCCCTGCATGACATGAGGGCCCCGAGTCAGGATCTCGCCGTCGTTGGCCAAACGCACCTGGATGCCCGCCGGCGGTTGACCGACCGTACCCCAACACACGCGATCCCTGGACGATACGCTGACGACGGGCGATGCTTCGGTCAGCCCGTATCCGGGATACAGCGGCACACCATGTTTCCAAAAAAAATCGAACGTGTCCTTGCCAATCGCAGCGCCGCCAACCTGGCAATAACGCATGCGACCGCCCAACAACTGACGCAACCGCAGGCCCGGGTCGGCAAGGTTGGCCACTTGCTGATACAACTGGTCGTAGAAGTACGGAACGGAGTTGATCCACGTCGGACGGATCAACTGGCAAGCCTCCAGCACCGACTCGCGGCTCTCGGCCAGCGCCAAGCGATTGCCGCAAACGATCCAGATGTACAGGTCACAGGCTCGGGCAAAGATATGGCTGAGCGGCAAAACCCCCATTTTTAGGTCGTCTTCTCGCTCTCCCGTAGCAGGCCAAGTCGCTTGCGCATTCGCTGCCAAGTTGCCTTGGCTGAGCACGACTCCTTTGGGGCATCCGCTTGTCCCAGACGTGTACAAAATAGTAGCCAACGTCTGTGGCGTGACATGTTGGTCGGCATGACGATTCAACCGATCTGCCTCGGCTGAATCCAAGCGTGGGGGCAACCACTGGCTCCAATTGCGAATCGGGCGTTGTGGCGATAAACCGTCAAAGTCGTCGAACGACAGGCAGGGGAGGTCGGGAGGCAATCGATCCCTGGTTGCCTGCAGTTTGGCCAGTTGTTCTGGGCCAGAGACGATCACCCACATCGCGCCACTGTGAAGAATCTGCTCGGCCACCTGCGATGCAGGCAACCGAGCGTGCAAGGGGACATGAATCGCCGACAGATACTGCAATGCCAGATCGCACACGATCCATTCGACTCGATTCTCTGACATGAGGACGACGCGATCACCAGCCGAAACGCCCCATTGGTCCAGGGCATGAGCAGCACGCAACACGAGCGAACCGACGTCGGCCCAAGTCCGCTCGTTGTATTGTCCGTCCGATTTCACGTACAGCGCGGCTCGATCCGGCGTGTGTGCGATCCGATATCGAAACCAATCGATGATTGTGCGTGGTTGATGGTCCAGGCTCATGGTGCAGCGAAGGGATCTCCGTGAGTTGCCAGCGATCACAGGCGGTCAATTCCGTCCGTGCCAGAATGTTAAAGAACCCCATCATCGATTGACAAGATCCCTAAGCGCTCCGCAGTTTGTTGGCAACCACGCCGTTGGCCGTTTTGGGCAAGCATTTTTCTGTCATCATCGCCCCCGCCAGCTTTGCCCTACCTTTGGTACGATGAAATGGCGGGATAAGGCCGATCGCTGGGAGAATGGAGCGGAACCGTCCGCAACCAAAGAGTAGCGTCCGCAACCAAAAAGTAGCACGGATGGCAAAGCCGGGGCACGGATGGCAAAGCCGGGGCACGGATGAGCCGGAAAGCAGTCCGCTTTGCGTTGGCTTCCTCCCCTCGTCGAAAGCCACGTCGCTTGGTATCCTGACGAACGTAGCGAGCGAGGGTACCGCACAGGCAAGGCAAAGGAGATCGAAATGCGAGATGTCGTCAGTTTAGTGTTGGGCGGTGGACGGGGAACTCGGCTGTATCCGCTAACCAAATACCGCTCCAAACCGGCGGTCCCGTTGGCAGGGAAGTACCGCTTGATTGATATCCCGCTGTCGAACTGTTTGAACAGCGGATTGAACCACATCTATGTGTTGACACAATTCCTGTCGGTCAGCCTGCATCGACACATACGGCAAACCTACCGCTTCGACAACTTTTCTGGGGGGTTTGTTGAACTACTGGCTGCTCAACAAACGATGGACGGCGGCACCGACTGGTACCAGGGAACGGCCGACGCAGTGCGAAAAAACCTGCGGTACCTGCAGCAGCGTGGGATCCGGTACGTACTGATTCTTTCGGGGGATCAACTGTATCGTATGGACTATCGGAAAATGATCGAATCGCACGAACAGGCTGGGGCGGACGTCAGCATCGCCACGCTGCCGGTCTCCCGCGAATCGGCCAGTGGAGTGGGCATCATGCGAGCCGATTCTTCGGGACGGGTGATCGGGTTTGTGGAGAAGCCGCAGACCGACGCTGAATTGGATACGGTCGCGTTGCAGCCCGACTGGTTGGAGCAGCACGGCATCGAGAGTCGCGGCCGTGACTGCCTGGCCAACATGGGAATCTACCTGTTCAATCGCGACCTGCTGGTAGACATCCTCCAGCAAACCGACTCGGAAGATTTCGGGCGCCAGGTATTCCCGCAGTCGATCGATGATCACAAAGTTCAAATCCATTTGTTTGACGGTTATTGGGAGGACATTGGGACGATCAAAGCCTTTTTTGATGCCAATCTTGGGATCGTCAACGAAGAACCATCCTTCGATCTCTGCGATTCGAATGCGCCGGTCTACTCTCGGCCTCGATTCCTGCCGCCGACGCGTCTGGATGGTGGATCGATCCGCCGCAGTCTGATCGCCGACGGATGTCAGATTGGGAAAGGCAGTGTGATCGAGAACAGCATCATCGGTCTGCGTTGCGTCATCGGGCCGAACGTGACGATTCGCAATTCGATCCTGATGGGAGCTGATTACTTCGAGGGGAACCTGGAATTGGGGATGGACCGTCAAGCCGGTGTTCCGCCGATGGCCGTAGGTGCCGATTCGCACATCGAAGGCGCGATCATCGACAAAAACTGTCACATCGGCCGTAACGTGCGGATTGTGAACGAATCAGGGGTAATGGACAGCCAGAACGATGGGGCTTGCATGATTCGCGACGGAATCCCGATCGTCACAAAGGCCGCTGTCTTACCCGATGATTGGCGAATGGAGGGGATCTGCTGAGGCAGCCGATCGTCCCGTCACGGCTGGAATCGTTTGGGAAGCGTCAGAGTGTACAGGATTGTGACGGCGCCGGCGGCAAGAAAAGTCCACGGCATCCAGTCGCTGGTCTTGATCTGCTTGGGCATCCTTTCATGATTCATCAGCGCAGCAGGCAGGGGATTGGATTTTGCGATCACCGCTTCCTCGATCACCAGGCATTCGACGCCGACGATGCAGAGGGTGATTCCGATGGCCAGGAAAATGGAACGCCACATTGCTAACAGCCTCCTTCGAAGGTACGACGACGGTGAGTCTCCTCGGAGCATATCGACGATTCGGAGGCAGTGGCTGAAATGGCTTGAGGCGAAGGTGCCGATTCCTTCCCGTGTCGATCGGATCATGTCAGTTTTTCCGTCGTCTCGTCTTTTGCCGATCGTCCGTCTGCGGTTGGGACTGGGGATGTGGCTGATCGCGTGGTGCGTTTTCCTTTCGGAGGCCCTCGCGGACGACCCGACTGCCAGGCTGCGCGACGATTGGGGATTGGCGAAGATCGCCAGCGGCAACGTTTGGCTGGTTCCGGCCGAGTTTCGGCTGCAGTTTCGACTGGATGAACTGCAACCGCTGGAGCGGCGGATTCTGACACTTCAGCAAAGTCTGGAACAGTTGGCAACGCAAAATCGGATTCTCTGGGAAACGAACCAGCAGCGGATCGACGCCCTGCGAAGGACGCTGGCGGAAACGGAAACCGACGACCCCCAAAAACGCAAAATCGAAAAACAGATCCGCGACTTGGAGCAACGGGCCGTGGCACCCGAAGATTTGTTTGCCACACCGGTCGTTCGTCAACGACTGATTGAATTGACCAATCTTCGATTACGGGTGCAGTCGATCGTGATGGAAGCCCGAGCTTTGCATGCTGAGATGCAAGGGCAGTACGCGCGACTAGCAACAGATTCGGCGCTGACCGGTGCGCTCGACCGACTGGGAAGCGATCATCGCATTGGCCCCATGCGTCAAGGTTATCGCAACGATCTGAAACGGTTGCAGCAATTCGAACGTTTAGTAACAACGGACTGGCTGCCCGTATTTCGCCAGAGCGATCGGATTCGCGTTGGGGGACTGCTGGAGGACCGGATTCCCGTGATGTTCTCGTGGCACAAGAGCCACGAACCGACCGTGTTGACCGCGAACATGGTCGAGGCGGCTGGCGTAGTGATTCCCGACGACGCTCCATCAGTCATGCTGACGCTGGCCGGTCGGCGTCTGACGACACGCCGCATCCCGATTCGCTCCCTCCGCTTCGGAGGCACCCACCTGAAAGATATTCCCGTCCTGGTCCTGCCCGCTGATGCCGAAGATCTCGGAGCATGGATCGGGCCCGATGCGTTTGGCGAATACCACGTCCAGCTCGATCCGCCTCGTCTTCGACTGCTGATCACTGACCCTGACAAAACGCCAGCAGCAGGCAGTTAGAGTCTTCGGCTGTAGGATGCGAGCACGGTGCGCGCATGTTTGTAGGTTGGGACTCTGTCCCGACCGGGTCGGGTCGGAGACCCAACCTACTTGGTTGCGGCCGAGCCGCGTTAGGACATGACGGGCAGCAGCGCCGGTTTGGGGCTGCGCATGCTATGCCCTCGTTTTGGCGGAAAGCGAGCTTCGACATATTCGACCACTTGTTCGTCCGTCTCGAAATAATGCTCGTACGTATAATCGTCTTCGTATTCGCAATTATCGGTCGTGTACTCGCGACAGATCTGCGGTCTGGTTTCATAGATCCCGCACCGATGATCCGCCTGGAGATGCTTGCAAGTCGTATGCACCAGCAGATACCAGATGTCATCTTCCACGAAAGCCGACGCATGTTCGTGAAGCAGGAACCAGCGAAGAAAATCGAAATCGCGCCGAGTGGTCGGGGTGTCGATCGGTAAGGCAAAATAACGGCAACATTTGGCCGTACAGTACTCGCACAGATTCGCTCCCGGTGGTATCTCGTCGCGGCGTACCTTCTTCGAGCCATGAATCTTGGTCATGGATTCAATTTCCTCCCTCTCCATCCAAAGCTTTTGTAGGTCTATCCTGCATCGATGAATCGGAATCCTGCCGAATCGGCAGCACACTGCCGGCAGGCTGTCGCAAGACGTAGATCCATAATGCGACCGCACCGGCGATCAACATCAGGCTGATCCATTGAGAAATCGTCAGATTCGTCCCCAACTTACCAGCCTCATCCACGCGAACCGCTTCCAGGATCAACCTGGTGATCGGGTACAGCAGCAGCAGGATGGCAAACAACTCGCCGTCCCGTCGTCGTAGCGGATAATAAGTCCATAACAAAAAGAACAGCAGGGCCGCATTGACCGCACTGTAGATCTGTGT
>SKVE01001016.1 GCA_007129635.1 Planctomycetaceae bacterium | reverse complement strand
GCCGAGAATGGTCCTCGCGGTTGAGCCAATGAGCGCTGAGCCAGGCGACGGCCAACAAGGTATGGATCAGCGCCACGAGCATCAGCATCGAGCCGGCAAAGGTGCTGATCAGACCGGCCGACTCGGCCTGAAAGCGCGCCACCGCAAAGGCGATCGGCGCAAGCAGTATCGGCCAAAACAGGCGGCGTAGCAGCCGCCGGACATGTTTCTCTCAGACGGCGATTCCGCCATTTGACATCCGTCGGTAGACGACCCTGCTGTAATGGGTCGCCGCGCACCCTTCGCCGCCCTCACCTTGCGGCTGACCGTGCAACGAATCGACCGACAAGGCTCTGGGCAAGCACCGCGTTGTTTCCGCTGGTGCCTGGTTGTGGTAAAACGGTGGCAGACGTGGCGAAAACCGATCGGGTCGGACATGTTCGACAGGTCGGACGCGAAAGATGCCCGACCGAGGCACCGTCCACCTGAACATCGATCCGCATACCAAGTGCTTTCACCTCAGGGACCCAGTGTATGAAACGTCTGCGATGCTCTTCATTGTCGTGGCTGGTGGTCTTCGGCCTTTGTTTTTCCAAGCTGGCACTGGGCGCGGCGCCGGCGGGTTTCGAGCGGGTGGTCGCGGACGGGACGCTGGAAGTGTTTCGTTGGCATGACGCGGTCAATGTGTATGTGTTGCGCGAGGGGGATGCGGCCATCCTGGTGAACCTTGGCGATGGCTCGGTGCTGCAGCATCTGAACGAGTTGGGGATCGTGCACTTGGAGTGGGTGCTGCTGACGGATCACCATCGGGAAAACTCGCTGGGCTACCGGAAGCTGGACGGCTGGCAGGCTCGGATCGCCGCCCCGGAACGCGAGCGGGCGTTGTTAGAAAGGCCGATGGATTTCCGAAAAATGCGGCCCGCGTTGGGCGATGCGTTCACCGTGCACGGCGCCAGCTACGTTCGCCCCCCGATCCAACCGGTCAGCGTCGACCGGACGTTCAAGACCATGGACACGTTTATGTGGCGAGGACACGAGTTCTGGTGCCTGCAGACCGCCGGCACCAGCCCGGGCGGCATGTCGTACCTGCTGCGAATCCAGGACGGGTGGCTGGCGCTCAGCGGCAGCGTGATGCTGGACGGTGCTGTCATGCGCAATTGGTTCGACACCGAGTGGGATTATGGGTTTGGAAAGGGCTTATACACGCTGATCGAGTCCGTCAGTTTGCTGACGAGCTTCGAGCCGGTGCTGTTGCTGCCCTCGCAGGGGCCGGTCATCCGCGATCCGGTCGCGCAATTACACGATTATCAGGAAAAGCTCCGCCACCTGGCTCGGATATACGTACGCGGTTACGCCATCGGCACGTTCGCCGCCGCCGATCAGGACCTGGTGTCGCGTCCCAGCAAGGTACCGCACCTGTGGCAGACGACGCCGAGCTTGCTGAAGTTCAAGGGCCCAAGCCACTCGCCCAACCCCATTTTCCTGCTGGCCGACAGCGGCCGGGCACTGATGATCGATTGTGGATTGGACCCGGCGACCATCGATGCAACGCTGGAGCAGATGCAGGAGCGTTTGGGACTGACAGGCGTCGATGCGGTCCTGATCACCCACATGCACGGCGATCATGTCTTGGGTGCGACTCACGTGCGGGAGCGTTGGGGTGCGGAATTGTGGACGCTGGACCGAGTTGCCGAGATCATCGAGCAACCCGAGCGATTCGAATATACGGCCACTCCCTGGACGTACCGCCGCGATCTGGAACCGATCAAGTTCGACCGGCATTTCACCTGCGGCGAGCGGTTTACGTGGGAGGGCTACGAGCTGACCGTCGACTGGATGCCCGGTCAAACCGAGTTCGCTTGTGCCATCCACGGCCGGATCGATGGCCGTTTGGTGGTCTTCACGGGCGACAATATCTTCGCCAATCCGGCAGATCCCCAACAGGACGGGCACGAGGCGCTGGTGGCTCGCAACAGTGCCATCCTGGAAGAAGGTTACCTTTACGCCGCCGAGTACCTGCGGCGATTACAGCCCGACTTGATCATGGGCGGGCATTCGTTCGTGATGGATCAGCCGGCCGAATTGATCGAGCGTTACTATCGCTGGTCGCTGGCGATCCGTGAGGCGTATCGGGCGGTCAGCGCCGAGCCCGACTACCGCTATCAGTTCGATCCGTATTGGGTTCGAGCCGATCCGTATCGAGTGAAACTGCAGCCTGGCGGCACGGCGGAAGTGACGCTTCACGTACGCAACTTTCTGGATCGTCCGCAGCGATACCGCATCGAGTTGCTCGCACCGGAGGGACTGATCGTCCAGCCGCAGATACTGGAGGGCCAGACACCGGCGGCCAGTGTCGTCGAGCGAACGTTTCACATCGAAGCCCCCGCCGATCTGACGCCGGGGGTCCGCACCGTGGTGTTCGATACCACATTGGACGACCACCGTTACGGACCCTGGTTCGACTGCATCGTGGCTGTTGAATAGCCCGCACCGACCTTCCCCCGCAACGCGAACACGATAAATCGTGAACTGCAACGAAAACGACTCCCGACCCCTTCCGCCGATTCCACCAAGCGATACCTGGCCGGGTGCTTACGGCTGCAATCCCTGTTCCTGCAGACTGCGAAACGCCTCGATGCCTTCGCCATCATCGTCGGGCAGCAGATCGGTTGGACCATCAGCCTCTTCGCTGGTGTCTTTTTTCCGGATCAGCGAGTTCAACGGCAGCCGGATCTTTTCGTGCTGGTCTTCGGAGACGACATAGTACCAGTCGCCGAATCGGGTATTCAATTCGGCCACGCGTTCTTTGGCATTTTGGATTCGTTCGTTCCAGCCATCCAGCTTGCGTTGGTTTTCTTTATTGATGCGTTCCCTTTCCTGCAGGATGGCCGCTTCGGCCGCTTCGCGATCCGCCTCGACTTGCTCCTCTTCGGCCTCTTCGGCCTCTTCGGATTCGGCCTCTTCCGCCGTTTCCTCCTCGGAATCGGCCGGCTGCGGGTCCGCATCCTCTTCGTCCGCTTGCTCGGAATCCTCGCCGCTTTCTTCTTCCTGAGCTGCTGTGGGCAGTTCGGGCACGGCTTCCAGTTCCGGCTGCGGGAACTTGTCCATATCGACTCGAGCCGTCACGAACAGGTACCGATTGCGACCTTCGGTGGGCTCGTCGCCGGTGGCGGCCACGGTCTCGCCGAATCGCAGGACGTACTGGACTCCGTCTTTCATGCCGACATGGACTTCGCCATTGGCGCTGAACAGTTCGGCCGTTTCTCCTGATCCATAGGGGTAGAAGCCGCGGGCTTGCAGGTCTTTGACACTGGCATCGTCTTTCAAGAAGGCGGCCCCCGCTTTCAGGTCACGTCCCAGTCCTCGCGGTTTGCGGAACACATCGACGATTTTCAGGCCGTCGACGGCGGTCTTCAACGCATCCAGGTTTTCCTTATTCAGTTCTTCGTCCGCAGGCAACTGAGTCACGGTTTTCGGCTTGCCGTCGTGGTGTCTCGTCAGCTCGACCAGCTCCCACTCGTTATCTTCGAAGCGTGCCGTAAAATCAAAATCGCGGACCAGTGCCGCGCGGTTCAGATCGCGTTCGACCGCATAATTCATCACGGTGACATCTTCGATATCCCACGAGGTCAGTTGCAGCAGGTCTTGTTCGATCCAGTCTTGGAAGCGGGTCGAAAGCTGGCTGGGATCGATCCGGACGACGTAGACGACATCCTGTCCGCGGATGCGGACATACCGCTGTTCTTCATCACCGCGAACCGTTTTCCCGATGATCACCCCGGCCAGCGTCTGCTCTTTTGCATCCTCGAACGTCAACAGTTGGCCGACGCCGTCGTCGCCCAGTCGCAACCGTTCCCGATCGGGTTCCAGAACGCCGAAGAAGGCGTGATCGCCGGGAAGCTGTGAGGCGATTCCCAGCACTCGCAAATCGACCAGCATCAGCGCCGCGTCCCGCATGCGTTGTTCGGCGTCCGCCGGGTAACCCGCATTGGAAGGGATCGTCCACGCGCCCGATTGGCGATCCCGGGCGACTCGGAAGTTCCGCAGTTCGCCCATCTCGGAATCGTAACGCACGAATTCCATGCTGGCCGCCTGACTGGCATCTTCAAAGTTTTCGAACAGCGGGTTGCCGATCTTTTCGTCCAACGCGACCTCGATCTGGCGTGGTCGCGAGACGAACGCCATGATGGCGACCAATAGAGCGACCCCTACGTAGACCAATGTCTTGACGCCTTCTGTCATTCCTCAATTCCTCCGTAGCCTGTGATGGATCACGCAGATCCGCTCGCATAACCGACGCATTGCACTCAACGCATCCGTGATCGGGCGATTCCTTCGCGCTCGCGCAAACGGCGTCGCACGAAGACCAAAAAACCGATCAGCAGCGGTGGGATCGGCGGGAGCGTGACCGCCAGCACCTTGTATTGATTCTTGGTTTTCAGGATTTCCAGGTCGGTCTGGCGGCGGATCAATTCGATCTGATCGTCCCGTTCGCGGCGCAGTTGCTCGCGGCGGACATCCAACCGACGACTCAGCCGCTGACTGACCTCGGCCAGATCCTGAGCCGCTTTTTGGACGTCGACCAACCGGATCCCCGCTCCGCCGGCCTGGCGTTGTTTCTCCTGCATCTCTTGCAGTCGTCTTTCGAAATTCTCGATTTCCTTGCGGTTCTCTTCTTCTGCCGCCCGTAACGCTTCGTCGTACCCGATCTGGAACTGAACCTCCTGGTCGTGTTCGACTCGTTGAGCGGCCTGCGTCTGCAGCTCGACCATCTGCAAGGTGCTGTGGTACGGCTTGCGGCGGCGGATTTCGATGAATTGATCATCGCCCGACAAGACATCGATGATGTTCAGCACGAACGTCACGTTCTCGAAGTTCCACTTGATCTCCTCGTCTTCATCCGGTCGAGCCCGGATGCGGACGAATGCGGACATCAGCAAATCGATGTCCGTGATATAGACCACATCGATCTCGGGCGCTTCGGGCGGTGCGGGGACCGGGGCCGGATCGACAGCCATTGCCGCCGGGCCTTCGTCTGCCGCTTCCGGTAGCTGATCCACGTCCTGATCGGCCTCGGTCGCCGCTTCGTCCGCCGCCGAGACGGCGGTTTCGGTCGAGGTCGAGGGGGTCGACGACGACCCGCGGAAACCGGGAAACAACTCGGCAGGCGGCAGGGTCCCGCGAATCCGAGCTGCCAGGATCTGAGGACCGGTGGGACTGCCCCGATGCAATTGCATCTGGTAAGGATCCCCTTGGCTCTCCATAAAGTCCCGGTAGGAGATCAGCCCGGCCTGAGCACCAGTCTGGACCAGCGTTTCGAACTTCAATTCACTGTCCCTGGCTTTCTGAATCACGCCCGGCACCGGGAAGAAGATCTCGTTCAACCCGCGCGTGATCGGAGACTCGCTGCTGATCTTTTCATGGTCTCCTTGTGCTTCGGAGCGGACGAAAACCCATTCGTCGGGAATCCCACGGATCTGCAGTTTCGGATAAGGGTTGAATCGCTGCCAGACCAAATCCGGTTCGAACAGCCCCATCATGCCTGTTTGGCCGGGTACTTGCAAACCGAGCAGATTCCACAGTTGCTGGATATCGCCTTTGGGCTGGGGTCCTCCGCCGCCACCAAACATGCCGCCCATGCCGCCGGGAGCCTGCTTGACTTCACCGGTAGGCGGCGCCAGCGTCAGAAACACCGGACGCGGGTCCTCGAACACCACGCTCGGCTGACCGGCTCGGATCACGTCCAGCACATGGTCAAACTCTTCGGGACTGAGCGACGAGGGTTGCACGACCATCATCACATCGACGTTGTCGGTATCGATCGGGTTGTTGGCATCGATTTCCACCACATCGTACTGTTTCTCCAGTTCCTCGATGATCGCCTGCTTGGGAATGTTTCGCGGTTGTCCACCTGCCATCGTAAAACCGCCGAACAACTGGGCCGG
>SKVE01000551.1 GCA_007129635.1 Planctomycetaceae bacterium | reverse complement strand
TCCAGCGATGCAAAACCTTGGCGCATGAATTCGGCCGGGATGTAGTTATCGCTGATCGCCAACAGATGCATCGTCGTGTCTCCTGCAGGAACAAAAGGAACCGTCGCTTGGGCCTCGGGCCGATTTCAAGCTTGTTTACGCCTTTCCGTCCGACCCCAGCAACCGAATCTTTTCACGGACCATCGCTGCCAGTTCCCGGCGGATGGGCCGGAACAGATCGCGAGGCAACGGGTCGATGCGTTCGTGCAGGGTGGCAGCGGTCTTCAGGCCCCGATACATGGCGATCCGCAGATCAGCATAGATGTTCAGCTTGCAGATGCCCTCCCGGACCGCGGCACGGATCTGGTCGTCCGGCGTGCCCGAACCACCGTGCAGCACCAGCGGGACCTGGCTGACCGCATTCAATTCACGCAGACGCGGGATGTTCAGATCGGGCAGCGAGCGATAAACGCCGTGCGCGGTCCCGATCGAAACGGCCAGCGCGTCGCAACCGGTTTCCGCGACGAACCGAGCCAGTTCGTCGGGTTCGGTCAGCACGTTGTCGGCACAGACGGTATCGTCCAGGTCCATGCCGCCCACATGCCCCAATTCCGCCTCGACACTCACGCCCAGCCGATGCGCCTTGTCGACCACCGACCGAGTCAGTTGGACGTTGGATTCGAAGGGCAGCCGGGACCCGTCGATCATCACCGACGAATAGCCCAGATCCAGCGCCTTTTGCACCGTGGGCAGATCGCCTGCATGGTCCAGGTGCAGCACCACGGGGATATCGACGGCAGCCGCGGCCGCTTTGGCTGCCGCAGCCTGAAAGACCCAGCCCCGACCATCGCCGCTGTCCAGATCGGGCTGTAAGGTCATCATGATCACGGGCGAACGGCACTCGAGGGCCGTTTCGATGATCGTCCGCGCCATGACGTCTTCGGTAAAATCGAAAGCCGGGACCGCGTAACCATGGGCCCGGGCATGCGTCAAAACTTCCTTCAAGGTGGCCAGCATCCGTCCATCCACTCCTCATCTTATAATGAATCTTTGTTATCTGTTTTCGCAGCTAGCGCATCAGCATGCCGCCAGTAACATCGACCGTCGCCCCGGTCATGTATCCGGCTCGCGACGATGCCAGAAATACGATCACGTCCGCAATATCGCTCGGTTCAGCGATCCGCCGCAGTGGGATGCGCTGGATGTAGTGTGTTTCTCCCGCAGCCAACGCATCGCGGGACATCTCGGTCCGCGTCATGCCTGGGGCGACCAGATTGACGTGGATGCCGTGCGGCGCCACCTCGCGAGCCAACGACAGGCTGAAACTGACCAGCCCGGCTTTGGAAGCTGCGTAGTGCGCGTGCCCGGTTGTCGAGCCTTGAAAGGCGGCGGGCGAGGTGATATTGACGATCCGGCCGCCACGCACGGCGTCCAACCAACGTCGCACGGCCGCCTTGCACGTCAAAAACGAGCCCACCAAATTGATGTCCAGCACCCGCCGAAAATCGGCCTCGTCGATCTCGTGCGCCAGCGCCGTCGGCCAGATCCCCGCGTTGTTGACCAGCACGTCAGGCACCCCCAGACGAAGCTCGGTCTGGTCGAACAGACGCTGAACCTGGTCGCCGTCCGAGACGTCGGCGGCGATCGCGGCCGTCTGGACGCCGTACTCGCGAGCAAGATCGGCGGCCAAACGCTCCGCTTCTTCCGTCAGGTCCACGCCCGCTTGCGGATCGCACAGATAATCGATCGCCACACGAGCGCCCTCGGCGGCCAGTCCTTCACAAATAGCGCGGCCCAAACCACGCGATCCACCCGTCACGATCGCGACCTTATCCGTCAACTGCAAATCCACGAAACCACCCGAATAATGGGAGTAGTGATATATCCCGCACTAAAAGGCGGCGTGTCCCATACGCTCTGGCACCATGTGTATCGTCAAGTCGCCCGTCGAGCAAGTGGGGTAGCGGCAGGACGCGTTCCGGTTTGTAAGAAGAATCGTACTTGTGCTGAATGCAAAGGTACTCATACTCGAAAGGGGGCGTTTTATGGCAGAGTCCTGGGCTCGCGTTTTCTGCCAGAGCATCGCGTATATCGCCCGGAATTTATCGCTAGTATACTGGTGGATTGTGCCAGTACTGTGGGTCAACAAACCAGTTCCATCTTCAAGGAGACCATCATCATGCCTCGACCCGATCTTAATCGGCGTGGATTTCTGACCGCAGCGGCGGCGGTCGGAATCGGCAGCGTTTCCCACCGCGCCGTCGGTAGTGAAGGTGACGACCAACGGGGGAATGCGGAATTCCAGACGTTGCGGTGCGAGGCACCGATCGTCCGCAAGGTCGATGTGCTGGTCTGCGGCGGCGGTCCCTCGGGATGTGCGGCTGCTTTGTACGCGGCTCGCAGCGGCGCCAAGACCATGTTGCTGGAGAACCTGCCGTTTCTGGGCGGCGTTTGGACAGCCGTGGGCGTTTCGCATCTGATCGACGGACGCAGGCACGACGGGTTGAATGCAGAGATCCATCACCGGTTGCCGGTGCACCAGGTGTTCAACCGCAATATCTATCTGATCGAGGACATGAAGTGCCTGCTGGACGACATGATGGCCGAGGCGGACGTCCAGGTCCAATTGCACACGCGAGCCGTCTCGGTGGCTCGAGATGGTCGCCTGGTCCGCGGCGTCTTTACGGCCAGCAAGTCGGGGATCGAGTTCATCGAGGCGGCCGTGGTCATCGACGCCACAGGCGACGGCGATATCGCTGCGGCGGCTGGCTGCGAGTTCCAACAAGGCCGCACGTTCGACGGGCAGACGCAACCGGTTACGTTGTTCGGCACCATCGGCGGCTATCGAGGCCAGCCGGCCAAGGGCAGGGAACTGGTCGAGATCCTCGAGCGTGGCGGATGGCGGCCCAGTTACCCACCGGTCACCCTGTTCCCGCAACCCGGCCAACCGGGCGTATTTCAGTTGATGGCCACCCAGTTCTACGGCATCGATGGCACCAACGTCCGGGATCTGAGTCGAGCCGAGATACTGGGCCGCTACGAGATCCGCAAGTGCGTCGAGGCGTTTCGGCAGCATGGCGGGGAGGACTGGAAGGACATCTATCTGATCAGCACCGGGCCGGCGATCGGCGTCCGGGAGACTCGGCGCATCCAAGGCCGGTACCACTTGACCTGGGAGGACATGGATCGCGGAGCCGGTTTTGACGACGGGATTGCGGAGCTCCGATCGGGTTCGAACATCCATCCGGTGGACGACCCCTACGAGTCGGCTCCCGAGGATCTTCCCGCATCGCCCGGGTTCCGCGTGCGCCCCTACCAGATCCCGTTGCGCAGCCTGATCGCTGCCGACGTGGACAATCTGATGATGGCCGGTCGCTGCATCTCGGGGGACGTCTACGCCTTGGGCAGCTACCGGTTGACCGGCAACGTGGTCCGCACGGGCGAAGCGGCCGGACTGGCTGCGGCCATGGCGGTGGAAGACGGCATCGTTCCCGCAGCCCTGCACGGCCCGGCGGTAGTCCAGCGACTGGATCTGATGCGAACCGGTTAAGGATCGGCAAACGACTCCCGACCCCGTTCGTGCTTTGCATTCTGTTGACTTGACGCGTGGCTTGTCGTAGAACCAAGAGCTTGGAGCAGCACTGCTAGGCTTCGCATTTTTGCCTTGACCCCCCCTTTCGTCCTTGCTGGAGGAACATCCATGACGACTTCCACCAATCGCCGACAATTCCTGGCCACCGCATCGGCGGGCGCCGCGCTGGCTTTTTCCGCGCGGAGCTACGGTCGCATCCTGGGCGCCAACGAGCGGATCTCGATCGGGTTGATCGGTTGCGGAGGCCGCGGCTACGGCGCGTTTATGCCCGGCGTCCACGCGCACGCCGAGCAGCAGAACGTCGAGTTTACTGCGGTCAGCGATCCCTGGTCGGTGCGGAGCGAGCGCGCGGCCGAACGTTGCCAGCAGTGGTATGGTCGACCGGTTCGGCAGTTCGTGTCCTACCGCGACATCCTGGCGTTGGACGATGTCGATGCCGTGATGATCGCTTCATGCGACCATCACCACGCCTTGCAATTGGAAGAAACGGCCAAGGTCAAGAAGGATGCCTACGTCGAAAAGCCGCTGGCGATGGACATGGATTCGCTGAAGCAATGCTGCGACGCGGTCAAGGAGAGCGGCATCGTGGTCCAGGTCGGAACGCAGGTCCGCAGTTTTCCCACCAGCACCGGTTGCCGCGAACTGTTCGAAACCGGGGCTTTCGGCAAGATCTCGCGGATCGAACAATGCCGCAACTCCACACGACCCTACTGGTATTCGTGGATGCAACGAGCCGAACCGATCCAAGAAGAGGATGTCGACTGGAACGAATTCCTGATGGATCGGCCCGCGCGACCGTTCGACCCCAAGCTGCTGACCGGCTGGTACGGCTACCGCGAGTTCTCCGACGGACCGATCTCGAATCTGGGCTGTCACTTCATCGACCTGTACAACTATATCGTCGGTACGACGCTGCCGGTCAGTTGTGTCGCGCTGGGCGGGACTTTCACCTGGAAAGACGAATACAACTTCACCTGCCCGGATCACTCGCAGGCGATCTGGATCTATCCGGAAGATCTGATGGTCAGCTACTCGACCAACTTTGGCAATGGCAACGGCAACGTGCTGAAGATCTACGGCGAACAAGGCACGATGGACTTGACCCGCTGGTCGGCGCCCACCTACTCCAGCGCCGGCGCCATCCACGCCAGCGAACTGCCCAAAGAAGACACGCGGGTCGCTGCGGTCGAAACGCCCGACCACTTCCTGGACTGGTTACAGTGCTTGCGTACCCGCGGCGAGTGCCGGGCGCCGATCGAGGCCGGATACCATCATTGTGTGCCCGCGCTGATGGCGGTGCGAGCCATGGATACCGGGCGACGGCAGATCTACGATGCCGAAAACCGCGAGATCCGCGAAGGCTGAACGCCGTACGTCTGGGGCTGGTTGATCAATCGACCAGCCCCGCGGGATCCATGCCCACGATCCAGCCCTCGACCCGGATGCGCTCTCGTAAATCGGCCGGGGGCGTGACCACCGCCAGGGCTCGCAGGTTGTCGGCGCGGTCCGCGTCGCGCAGGCACAGGCAACTGTGGTAAGCGTCTGCGTCGTCATCCTGGGCGACATGGACGGGCCGTAAGGCCGACGGATAGATCTCGATCCCTACGTGCTTCCCGGCGTACGCTTCCGCCTGGATATCGAATCCGTCGAACGGCCACCAGGCGATGGCCGGGTCACCCAGCATTCGAGCGATTTGGTACAAGCCGCAGATCGTCTGACCGCCGACGATCCCCGCCCCCTGGCCACCGACCGCGTCGGCGGCTTTGGGTCGAGACCTGCCCTGCACCGGCGCCACCAACTCGGTCAACCGAAATCGTTCGGCAGCCGGAAGACGAAGCGGCTTGCGCCCAATACCATACTTGTTCGCGATTCCGTTCAGAGGACTCCAAAACACGTCCTTCCCACAGTAATGATTAAACGCCGCACAGTAGCGACGGGGGATGTCCAGCGGTGGCAAGCCCCTGTCGGGATCGCCAGCATCCAGCAGCCGCAAAGCATCTCGCCACGCGATGTCGGCGATGCCCGCGAGATGCCGCAAGTGAGGTGGCCAGGCGTATTGGTGATCGAACCCGAACAGCATGCGATGGCCCGTGTGCGAAGCCTCGGCCAGTTCCCGTTGGACCCTGGCAACAAGCGAATCGCGGCTGAAATTCTGCGGCTGGGCCGTTTGGCGAGTCTTCACCGAGTGCACCAGACGTGCCGGTTCGCCGTCCAGCGTGCATCGATATAGCCGAATGTTCCCCTGAGCATGATGATTCTCGCCACCACCGCTATAATCGGCAAACAGGTATCGGTCGAACAACGGCATGGCAAGCCCTTCAAGTTTCGGGTTCGATCGCGAAATCATCGAACCAGAAC
>SKVE01000257.1 GCA_007129635.1 Planctomycetaceae bacterium | reverse complement strand
GTCTACTACCGGCGACTGGCGATGATCCGCGGGGCCGATCCGTCCGTTCGTTATGGGCTGGCGGTCGCAGCCGACCTGCAAGGCGACCCGGACCGCGCTCGATCGATGATGCAAGGCCTGGCACCTCACAACGCTGCAGGCTACAGCGAAGCGCACTTGTGGTTGGCCAAGGACCTGCTCAGCCGGCCTGGAGACCTGACGCCGGAGGTCGCTTCGGTGATCAAGCATCACCTGCAGCAAGTGCTGGGGCAAACAACCAGAAACCTGGAGGCCGTGCGTTTGATGGGCGTGCTGCTGTGGTCGCAAGGCGACCCCGCGCAAGCCTTGCCCTACTTGGAGCAAACGGCGGCCGAAGCGCCCGAATGGAACCTGCCCGTGGCTGTCCTGCACCGGATGCGACGCGATCCGTTGGCGGCACGTCGCGCGGCTGAGCGAGCTGCCCGACACTACGAGCAAGCCGTAAAAGCCCAGACCAGGCAATGGGATCTTCGCTTGCGTTGGGCGCAGAGCGAAGTGTTGCTGCAGGATTATTCTAAAGCAGCCAGGATCCTGCGAGCCGGACTCGATTCCCCCGACCCTCAACGTTTTCATGACGCCTTGGTCGAGGTGTATCTGGACTGGTATGCCGCGACCAACGCCGATTCAGCGAAGGGAGTATCGACGCGACTGGAGCTGCTGAACCGGGCGTTGGAACACGGGCCCCATCATCCTCGGCTGCTGACGGTGTTCGCTGAATTGAGCGGCCAGCAGGGCGAGCACGGCCAGATGTCGCAGCGGGCGATCCGCGAAGCACTGGCCGACGGGACCGCTCCGGCCACCGTCCATTTGATTCTCGGCACCCAGGCCTTGGAGCAAGGCGATCTGGAACGCTGCCAAATGCACCTGGAATTGGCCGCTCAGCAGGCGCCCCGCATGCCGATCGTGCTGAACAACCTGGCCTGGGTGCTGGCCCATCGTGAGAACCCCGAACTGGATCGAGCTCACGCGTTGGCTCAGCGAGCCACCCATCTTGTTTCTCGCCCCGAATTCTACTATACATTGGCGACGATCCTCGCACGACAAGGCAAGTACCTCGAGGCCATCGCGCAATTCGAAACCGTATTGCGTCTGGCATCCAGCCGAACCGACGTCTACCAACCGCTGGCGGAACTCTATCGGAAGCTGGGCGACTTCGAGTTGGCCGAACTGTACGATGATCGAGCGCAAGCGGCGCGGGAAAACCAGTGAATGTCGTTTGTTTTGTGTTTTTGTTTCGTCAAGGAGATTCTCTTCATGAAGCGTTTGATTCTTGCGGCTTTATTGGCCGGTCTGATGATTTCTGGCTCTGGATGGTCGGCTGCCAATGACGATGTGGATCGGCAGATCTTAGGTGCCTGGATGCTGGACCTGACAGATCCGGATGGCGTGAATCGTGCCCCTGCGGTGGTCGTGGGCCGTCAGTACGACCGGTACATCGCGTGGTACCTGGGCAACGATCAACCAGAACCGTTCCGCGACGTGGAACTCAAAGGCGATACCCTGGTCGGTACTCTCCAGCTCAAGGAGTTCCCAGCCGTCACGTTGACGCTCGATGCGACGTTGACCGGTGACGACAAATGTGCGGGCACCGTGAAGTATCGTGAGGGCTCTTCGGGAGCCTCCGGTAGTTTTCGCTTCAGCGGCCAACGGGTCCCGATGGCGGCTTTCGACGAGGTGATGACGTGGAAGCTTCGGTTTACGGCCCCGGATGGCAAAAAGCACGAAGCCACCGTGACCGTCGTAACCAAGGACGACAAGATGTATGCCTGGTTCAGCGGCCCCGATCATCAACTGCCGGCTCGCAGCATCACCGTGCAAGGCGACAACGTCGAGCTGAGGGTGACCGCCGAAACCGAAAGAGGCCAAGCGATCGACATCACGTTCCGAGGCGCCGTCTCGGGCGAAACGGTCAAGGGAACCGCCGAGTATCAGATCGGTAGCGAATCAGGCAGCCTGCCTTTCCAAGGCGAACGCACCTCCTAGCAGAGATTGCTAAGGTAAACACCGACGGAAAACATCCCCGTAGGACGAGCACTTTTGCTCGTCCTTTTTTTTTGGCCAGCAGTGATAGGTGCCACCCACCAAACGCGACGGTGCTGCCGATAGGTGCCACCCACCAAAAGCGATGGACGATAGATGGGTGGCACCTATCGCATATTTCTGAAAAAAACTTCCCGAAACGCCTTGACAGCTTAGGTAACTAGTGTACTATGCAACTAGAACACTGTTACACACGGGTGGGTTCGAGGTGGTCCATGTTTTTTTCGATTGATCCCAACAATGGGGTGGCGATTTACGAGCAGATCGTGAGGCAGGTCACGTTCGCGGTCGCCGAAGGGACGCTCTGTCCGGGCCAGTTGCTGCCCAGCGTGCGGCAGCTTGGTCAGCAATTGGCGATCAATCCGAACACGATCGCCCGAGCCTACCAGCAATTGCAGGCCGAGCAGGTGATCGAGACGCTGCGTGGCCGAGGCTTGGCGGTTTGTGCCGGAGCGACCGAGCGGTGTCGCGAGGTACGTCGATTGTTGATCGCTCAGCGGCTACGATCTGTGTTGACCGAGGCGTTACACGGCGGGCTGAAGGCAGAGGAGATCCAAGCGATCGTCGGGCAACAACTGCACAACTTGGCGGGCTCGGTGCAGACCATCAGCTCCGAGCCAGACGGTGTGGCGGCAAAGGAGTAGGGGCGAGGGGTACTTTTCTTCTTCTTTCGAAGGTGACACGGTGATGAGTCATGTCATTTCAGCGACCGGTTTGACCAAGCGTTTTCCCGGCTGCTTGGCACTGGACGAGGTGGACCTGCAGGTGTCTGCCGGTACGGTTTTCGCATTATTGGGCGAGAATGGTGCGGGCAAGACGACGTTGATCCGCATCCTGACAGGGTTTTTACAGGCGACCTCGGGTACCAGCCAGGTACTGGGGCTGGACCCGGTCCGTGACGCCTTGGCGATCCGCCGTCGCGTCGGTTACTTGTCGGATGCTCCGGCCCTGTACGATTGGATGCAGGTCGGCGAGATCGGCTGGTTCGCCTCGACGTTCTACCCCCCTGGTTTTTTGGACCGTTATCGGGCGATGATCCGGCGTTACGAGTTGGCTGAGGCCTGGAAGATCCGCCGGTTGAGCAAGGGGCAGCGTGCCAAAGTGGCCTTGGCCCTGGCTTTGGCTTCAGATCCCGAGCTGTTGATTTTGGACGAGCCCACGGCGGGGCTCGATCCGCTGGTGCGTCGCGAGTTCCTGGAGAGCATGGTCGACCGGGCGGCGCTGGGCAAGACGGTGTTATTGTCCAGTCATCAGATTGCCGAAGTCGAGCGGGTGGCCGATCATATCGCTTTCCTGCGGCAGGGCAAGTTCTGCCTGGTCCGATCGCTGGCCGAGCTGAAGGAATCGGTCAGTTTGGTGACAGTCAGTCTGGCCGACCCGTTGATCGTCCTGCCGCCACTGGATGGCACGGCCGAAGTGCTCAGCGAACAGACCTCGGGACGCCAGCGGCAGTGGGTGGTGATGGGCTGGAGCGGCGAGATTCAGACGCGGGTCGAGCGGCATTATGGGGTAACCAGCGTGGACGCTCGCAGCGCGACACTGGAAGAATTATTCGCGGCGTGTGCTCGACCCTGTTCCTCCGTTTCTGCGGGAGATGCAGCCAATCGTTTCGCGGAGTCCACTCCATGAACCGTCGATCTGCGCTTGGATCCTTGTTTTGGAAAGAGACCCGTCAGATCCTGCCCTTGGTCTGGCTGCAACTGGGAATGGGCATCGTTCTGCAGTTGCTAATCGCGCTGCAGCAGAGCCCGTTCATGCCTCAGCTTCTCGTGATCATGGGGATGCCCAGTCTTTTTGCGTTGGGCGTCGGTGCGATCTTGGTAGGCCAGGAGCGGGAGCAGCGTACGCTGGATTGGCTCCGCTGGATGCCTATCGCCCCGAGCGATATTTTGCGAATGAAGTTGGTCGTCGGTTTGGTCAGTCTGGTCGTCGTCTGGTGTTTGAACCTGTTGATCATGGTCGTGTTCGTTCTGCCACAGCAATCTTGGCGCGGGATGACCGCCATTGATTTCTTGGGCTTCTTCGACACGGGCTGGGAATATCATTGGCCGTTGCAGAGTCTGTTCTTTTTGGCAGCCGGATTTGCCACGGCGTGGTTGTTTCGTTCATCGTTGGTGTCTGTATTGGCGTTGATACCGCTCGCGTTTTCGCACACCCTGCTGCTCCTCATAATCCTTGGCTTGTTGGAGACAACCACCAGCGATGGGTTGCAACGCATCCATTGGGCGCCCTGGATCATCGGGGGGACGCTGGTCGCGTTCACCCTGGTGCTGGCAGTGATTGGTTGGCGTGTCGGACTGCGGCGATTGGGGGCAGAGTCCCATGGCGAGCAGCAGCATGCTTGGCGATTGTTCTTCAGAAATCCTTGGGATGATACCCCCGTCTGGACCGGTCCAGCTCACTCGGTCGGCTCGATGTTGGTTTGGCAGTTCCTTCGCCAGCATCGCACGCCGTTGCTGGGGATCGCCGCCATGATGGCAGGAGCGTTGGTTCTGATCGCCGCAGGCGGTCCTGTCGCCGCCGCTCGCGGCTATGGTACATTCATGGCGGCCACGTTCTTGATCTTGCTGGTCACCTCGTGGCTGGGCGTGCTAGCGTTCCAGGGCGACGCGTTGCACGAGCGGATTCGGTTCTTGGCCGAACGCGGCGTTTCGCCGGGGAAAGTGTGGGCCACGCGTCATGTGGTGCCGCTCAGTCTGTTGACCGTCGTGTTGGCGGCGGTGCTCGCCTTGTTGGGGCGAACCTCCGGGTCCCTGGATGTGGCACCGAACTTTATTTCCTCGCCGCCGGTGGTCCTGATGATGGTGTTCGTCCTCTTTTTCACCTATGGGATCTCGCAATTCGTGGGGCAGATTTTTCGCAGCGCGACCATCGCTGCGATCGCGGCTCCTGTCGTCGCTTGGAGCCTGCTGTTTTACAGCGTGTCTCTGTTCACTCAAGTTCGTGCCCCTTATTGGCTGCTGGCCATCTTTGTATCCATGCCCTGGCTGGCAACTTGGATCATGATGAGACGCTGGATGGATGGCCGACTAGGTTGGGGATTTTGGGGGACGCACGCCGGGCTATTGGCCGCCGGTTTGCTGCTCCCACTAGGCCCGACCGTGATGGTCATCGTTTCCCAGCCGACGATGCCCGCCGAAGTGCGACGGCAACTGACGGCGGAAGCGGAAGGCTACCAGAGGGAATATGGTGTTTGGGCGTTCTCCGAGCCGCAAGAGCTGGTGCTGTCGGTGCGAGATTCGGATGCCGAAGATCCACCACCGGCGAATCGGCTGATCGAAGGCCAGATCATCCGCGAGCAGTGGAAAGACCAACTGGCCAGCGACCTGGAACCGCTGGCGATACCGGCCAGTCGGCGTCCGGTGCGTTTCACGCCTCAATGGCCGCGGTTCTTGTTCGGAGAAGCCACCTTGGCTCGTCAAGCGCTAGAGCGAGATGCGGACAGTGAATTACAACTCCAGCGCTATCGGGAAACGATGGCGTTGATCGATACGCTGATCGACCGTTTGCGCCGCAGTTGGCGGCTGGTCGAGCAGGATGGTGCCGATCTGATCGAGATCTGGTTGGTGCGTGAACTGAAGCGTCCGGACACCCGGCAGCATCTGGGCGATGAACTGTACGGGCGGCTGGTTCGTTCCCTGGGGGATGACACAGGGCGAAACGCAGCTCGGCGACGCGCGCTGGTGATGAGCTGGGCGGAGTACCGCAGGAGCTTCCAACGCCGCCATCCGGCCAACCAGTTGGGCGGCTACTGGTGGATCGGCGAAAGCGGATCGGGCTTGCATGCGGTCAGCCCGTACAGCCGTCGTCGAGCGGCCGATTATCTCGCGTGGCTTATGCTGCAACGTTTGGAGAGGCACGAAGGCTGGGACCGGG
>SKVE01000880.1 GCA_007129635.1 Planctomycetaceae bacterium | reverse complement strand
GGTGATGGGCCTGGTAGGTATAGACGATGATCTGACCGTCGTCCAACGCGCCGGCGGCCCAGTAGTAATCGGCGTCTTCGAAAGGCAGCACACTTCGCCGCTGGAAGGATTGACCATTGTCTTCGGAAACCCACAAGGTGTGCGGCCCACCGGGGCTCATGTTCGACGTGCCGCCACGAAACACAATGAAGATCTGGCCGTCGTGAACAAACGAGGTGTTCAGCGTCATCGAGATATCATGGACGGTGGCGGCTTCGTCGAACCGATGCGGCCCGTTCCATGTGTGTCCGTGATCGTCGCTCAGAAAATAGACGGGTGCCTCTTGTTTTTCCCAGCGGGCGTTCGCGTAACGCATCAAGGTGGCGATCAACGTCCCGTCGGGCGCTGCGATCGCAGAAAACACGATGGCGGAGAACACTTCGCCACGGTCCCACATCCGCTTGGAATAGTCGAAAACGACTGGTTCCCCCCAAGTCAGTCCGCCATCGGTCGAGCGGCGGTACTGGGACCATCCTGCCACGCTGTGCCCTCCCCAGTTCTCTGCCCACGTCACACTGTAAAAGGCCAGGATGTCGCCGTTGCTGCACTCGGTCAGCGTAATGCCTCCGTGTCCGGAGCGATGGTCTTTTTGCTGATCCACAAACAGAATACCCGTGTTCGGGATATCGGCAGGGTAGACGTAGTAGGGTTTGTCCTCGGCCGCCCGCGTCGGATCCAATGCGGCTCGAGCGTCTTCGAACCCCAGCACCACCACCCATTTTCCAAACTGGTAGGAGTCGCCCGCAGCCACTTCCTTTTGGTAGACAAGCACCCGATCGATCGCATTGCTGCCGAACAACTGGAACAGCTCCTGCTCCGTCTGCACAAACCCCTGTGCCTCGAGAGCCTCGACCTGAGATGCCGCACCAGGAATCGAATGCGGCGTCAGCACGATCAATCGGCCGCCTTGCACCACATCGAACTGCGTGGAATCGATCGAGCTTCGCAAGAAGCGTTCTCCCTGCAGTCCGGCCGGGCACTCTGCCAGTCGGTAGTTGCGGTCGGTGAACAGCATAGCATTCGGCCGAAACCACATCACCTGGGCGTCTGGTTCTTCGCAGACTTCGATCACAGCGCGTGGCGCCGCCTGGATCAGGCCTGTCGCCATCCAACTCACAACCAGCAGCCCCAAAGCGGAAAGCGTCCTCATCTTGCCGAATCGGTTCATGTCGTTTCTCCCTTGCGAACGGTGTCGAATCCAAGTGGGTAAAGCGATTTCTATCCGTCGTCCAGACGTTCGGACGATACGTTTCGTTTCCAGTGCTGCCATGCGATCTTCATGTTCGTTATCCGTTCCGGATACTTATCCGCCAAGTTGCGAGTCTCGCCCGGGTCCGTCTCCAGGTTAAACAAGGCGGGGGGCGCTGAGCCGCGCTGCAGGAATTTCCACGGGCCTTGCCGCACAGCACGTTGGTTTCCGAATTCCCAGAAAAGCGGACGATCCTGCAGAGGATCTTCCTGATGCAGCAGGGATACCAAGCTGATGCCATCCAACGCATGGGGACTGTCGGGTGCCGGAGTCTCTAAGCCCGCCAGTTCCAGCAGCGTCGGGAACAGATCGAACGTCATGCCGCGCTCGCGGGTCACCGCGCCGGCGGTCACCGTACCAGGTCGCCAGGCGATCGCCGGTACCCGGATCCCGCCTTCGTACAGCGTGATCTTCTCGCCTCGCAGCGGGCCGTTATGGGAAATCTGGCCTTCATAACGTCCCTGATACGAGACGATCCCGCCATTGTCCGAGACGAAAAAGACCAGCGTGTTTTCGGCTACGTTCAGGTGACGCAACGTATCGAGAATCCGACCCGTGGCGAGGTCGGTTTCTTCGATCATGCGGTGGACGGCCGCTTGCAGACGGTCGGATCCGGCGTGTGGACCCAGCCGGTTGTGTTCGGAATCGAAATTCACCATGCGTCTTCCAGGCTGATAGTACGGCGGGTCATCAGGCGTCATCCAGGGAAAATGAATGTCCGGCATCGCAAGCACGACGAAAAAGGGCCGTTCGCCCGAATGGCTTTGGATGAAATCCACGGCGTGGTCGGTCAGGATATGAGTCGCGTAGCCCTCGTCGTCCGGCACCAGTTCGCGGTTATGCCACCAGTCTAATTCACCGCGGTCATGCAGGTAGTTTTGAAAATCGATGAACCCGCCCATCAGCCCGCGAAACTCGTCGAAACCATGATCCATCGGCATCCGCTCGCGACGCATCGATTCGTCGTGGTAATGACCCGACACGTGCCACTTTCCGAAGTAGCCGGTGGCATAGCCGGCCCGCTCGCGCAAGCGCTGGGCGATCACAATTTCCCCCTGATTCAACACACCGCCCACCGTGGTCACGCCAACTCGTTGTTGGTAACGGCCGGTCAATAACGCGGCTCGGGTGGGCGAACACATCGGAGCATTCGCGTAGAACTCGGTGAATCGCATACCCTCGGCCGCCATGCGGTCCAGGTTGGGCGTCTTCACCGCCGGGTTTCCATAGCATCCCAAGTCGCCGTAGCCCAGATCATCGGCGACAATCAGGACCACGTTCGGCGGCTGGACGGCCGTGGCCGTCATGGCAAGCCCCAACGTGACCGCGATGGTGGCGAGTGTTTTCATGGTGGATGCATCCTTATTCAACGGCAACCGAGCGACGGCTCGAAGCTGCGGGCGTTACCCGGATGTTCAACGCGGGTGGGGGAAAATCCATATCCGATGCGATGTAGTATCCGGGATGAGGCGGTTGGTTGTAAGCCGTATTCTGCCAGGCGATCGCCACTCGGTACACCGGGTCATGCATCAGGGTCACCAGCCGGTGCGATGTGGGCATGGTCGTGGTGACCACCCGCAAGTGCCGGTTATCCTTCGTTCGGAAGATCACCTCTTCCCGCCAGTCGCCAAACAGATCGACTTGCAGGTTGGGGTTCGCCTTGGTTCCGTTGATCGACAGGGCACCTTCGGCATCCAGCAATCGGGTACCCCGTTGCTGCTTCACGCTCCACTTGGTGATCTGATTCCGATCGAGTAGTTCCCTGGATAATTCCCCGTCCCACCAGATGACATGGTTGATGGAATTCGGAACCCTGCCGACCACCTGTCCCTGCAGGTCAAACAGTCCCAGTCGGGACGCTGCCCAGAACTTGAACCCCGGCACTTCCGGATCCAGCTCTGCCGCCACCCCTCGTCCAATGTCCCCGTCCTTCCGCGCGTCAAAAAGAAATTCGCCCGTATCGGCGTGACGGAGGGTCACTCCATAGTTGCCCACTTCGTGCGGCATAAAGATCTTTGGGATCGGGTCGCCCTTGACCATATGCGTGGCGTGCAGCGCGTCCCCGTGGCCGTAGCCGGTGGTGTGCAGCCCTCGCCCGTCGCTGGCAATCACCGCGGACCCGTAAACGATATCGTGCCTGCCGTCATGATTGGCATCCACTACGGCCAGTTGATGGTTTCCCTGTCCCCGCCATTTTTGGTTGTTGTATGGCTGTTGATCGGTATCGAAGGTCCAGCGGTGCGTCAACTGGCCCTGGCGCCAGTCCCAGGCGACCAAGACCATTCGGGTATAGTAGCCTCGGCAGAAGATGGCGCTGGGCTGCTGGCCGTCCACATAGGCCACCGCCGCCAGGAACCGGTCGACTCGGTTGCCATAGTCATCGCCCCAAGCCGACACCTGGCCTCGAGCGGGAACATAATCCACCGTCGCCAACTCGGCCCCCGTCCGTCCATCGAACACGGTCAGGTATTCGGGGCCATCCAGGATGTAGCCGTGTCGATTGCGGTACTGCTGCTGGTGATCCGCATGGGCCGCCGGACCTTGGCTGAGGAAACTGCCGGTTCCGTCTCGGGTTCCCGGAGCCGTTTTCACCATCAGCTCCGCACGGCCATTCCCGTCAAAATCGTAGACCATGAACTGAGTGTAGTGGGCACCCGCTCGGATATTCGGGCCCAGGTCGATCCGCCACAGATGGTCTCCGTCCAGCGTATACGCATCCAGCAAGACACGGTCCGTGATCCCTCGCTGGGCGTTATCGCGGGCATTGGACGGCTCCCATTTCAAAATGATTTCGTAGTGCCCGTCACCGGTCAGGTCTCCCACCGAGGCATCATTGGGCGTATAGATCCCGCCATGCGATCCAGGCTCGGGCCGTTGCAACGGGATGTCGAAGTAGCCCGCGTGTGCTCCCTGCGTTCGGTTGATGATCCGAGCCGGCTCGCTGGCCGCCATCTCCTGATCTTCCTGCAGGGCTCTCACCGTATACGTGCTGTTCAGGGGAGCCTGTCGATCGAGAAAGATCGTGGCCTTGGTGATCGGTTCGTCGCTGATTCGTCGATCATCCCGGTAGACATGGAAGCCCGTGTCATAGGGCTCATGGCCCAGCAAACGCCAGCTCAAGTAATACCCGTCGCCTTGACGGACGGCGATCAGCCCCCGTTTCAGGTCCTCGACCTGCATCTGCGCTGGGATCTCGGGCGTCAGGCCGAACAGGATGATCAAGCATGCCATGATGCCGAGCATCGCCGAGCAATATTTCGTCTGTTGGTGGTCGTTCCTCATCCGCTGCAGTATAGCAGATCCATCTTCTCCCTGTAGCCCGCGTAGCGTCTTCGTCTGGAAGACGGGCGCACGGTACCCGCATCGCTGGCCGAGTTTGACATGAAGGCATTCGCCGCTATGATAGTCGGCCTACGTCAATCAGCCCGAGCAGCAGGATCCACTATGCCGCCTATCGTGATCGATCGCCTGGACGATCCACGTCTGGACGAGTATCGTGATTTGACAACGCCTCGCGATCCACGGTTTCGACCGTGGTTTGTGGTCGAGGGTTTGCTGGTGACCGAGCGTTTGCTGGCCAGTCCTTTGCAGGTGGCTTCGGTGGTTTGCGAACCGCGGCTCGTCGATCGGTTGTCTGAGCAGATCGCCGATTCGATCCCGTTGTACGTACTGGCGCCCGACGAGATCCGTCGCTTGGCCGGTTTCGATTTCCATCGCGGCGTGTTGGCATGTGGCCAACGCCCCGCTTCCGCGGATGACAGCGACGTGCTGGTTCCCGCCGATGTTCGGATGACCTTGGCGATCTGCATCGGTATCCAGGCCCCGGAGAACCTGGGCGGAATCCTCCGGACCAGTGCGGCGTTGGGGGTGGCAGCCGTCTTGCTGGGACCGGATTGCGCCGATCCGTTTTCGCGGCGAGTCGCAAGGACATCGATGGGCGCTAATTTTCACGTTCCCGTGTTGGCTCCGGAGGACCTGCGGCGCGAGCTGATCCGCTTGCGCGAGCAGCATGACGTGCGATTGGTCGCTACTGTGCTGGATCCGACCGCCGATCCGCTCGGTTGCGTCGAGATTCCCGATCGGGCCGCGATATTGTTCGGCAGCGAAGGATGGGGTTTGGATGCATCCTGGATCGAATTGTGCGACCAGCGCGTCACCATCGCGATGGAACCGGGCGTGGATTCCTTGAACGCCAGCGTGGCCGCCGGGATCTTCCTGTACACGTACAGGATCGCCCAGCGGGAACGAAGACGGGAAACGCATTGAACGCCGCGCGAAATGACTCCGCGCGGGTAACGATACTCTGATTCCTGGGACACAGATCGAGTGCAGAAAGAGAGGTGCCGGATGGGTGGACGCTTGGCGGACAGCGTGGCAATGGTGACAGGGGCCAGTCGTGGGATCGGGCGAGCGATCAGTACGACGCTGGCGGCCGAGGGGGCGACCGTGGTGCTGGCGGCTCGTTCGGTCGAGCCATTGAGTCAGACGGCGGATTTGGTGGTTCAGGCTGGGGGTCGAGCCGAGGTGGTCGTCACCGATCTGGCTCGGGAAGAATCGATCCTGGAACTGGTACAGACAACCCGAGACAAGTTCGGGCGACTGGATATCCTGATCAACAATGCGGGGATCACCCATGCCGCGCGGCTGGACGAAACGCGGACCGAAGAT
>SKVE01000559.1 GCA_007129635.1 Planctomycetaceae bacterium | reverse complement strand
GGGGTCGGAGACCCTCGCCGAACGCGGTTTCGGCGGGGTCGGAGACCCTCGCCGAACGCGGTAGATTATTTCCTGCGAGTTGCCTTACAGGCGGTCTTGGTGTTGTTTCCGAAAGGCCTCCAGTCGCTGTCGGCCCGCGTCGCTTAACGTCTGCTGGGCCAGATGCTGACTGGCGCGTCGAGCGATAAAGAAATTTTCGTGGTCCAGCAATACGGCGATGTTCGCTTCGATTCGCTCCGAAAAAAAGGATTTCGAATCCAGCAGCCGTAGCGTCAGGTGGACTTGGAAATACGGGACCTGATGCAAGACCGCGGTCAATCCCTCGAGAGTCTCGTCGGGTAGATCGGCCACGTTCCCAAAATACTCCAGAACCAGCGGGCTGTGATTGGCGCTCATTCTGACAAACGCCTGGATCAACCGGTCGTGCAACTGTTGCTGGTCCTCCACCGCGGCACTCAACCACCTCAATGCCGTGATCACGTGCTCGCGCTCGCTGCTCCGTTCCAGCAAATCGAGTACGTCGTCGGCCATCGACCACTCCACACAACCATGGTCGCTCAGGTACCGCAAGGCGAAGTCCAATTCGCGGCGGTCCTCGGAACACAGAAGGTGCCGCAGATAATCTGGGGTAACACGCTGTTCGGTCAACGCTCGCAATTGGGAAACGATCTGGCCATTGGCCCAGTGCCACATGGTCCAGGTCGTGTACGCCGCGTCGTCTACCACCGCATCTTTGATGGTCTGAGGCGTCGCGCCAGACCAACCGTCGATGTCCAGAGCATCGGCCGCCAATTGCGGAGCGACCAAGACCTCCAGCGGGTAGCTGGAAAGAATCGAATCCCGATCCATGAGGATTTCGTCCAGTTTGGCGTAATCCTCTGGCGTAAACGGTTCGTGCTTTCGTCGAGTCAGCGGCAGTTGCGCAGGATATTCCAACCGTTGGTAGAAACCCAACGCGTCCCAGTGCATCGTGACATGGACCATGCGACATTGTTCATCGATACAGACGTGGGTCTGGAACGCGAGTGAATAGCCTGCCGGCATCCCGCGTTCGTCTTGTTTCGCGGCCACATGATACTCTTTGATCCCATCCTCCGGGGCGACCGGGTCCGACAATTCGACCCGAAAACCCGGCGACTGACCGTCGGCTGCGATCCTTCCGGCCACGACTACTACGAAAACGGACCCGAGCAACGCAGAACAAAACAAAGTAGACTTGATCATCTTTATCACTTGAGTTTCGGTGAACGACACAACCATCGGCAGGGCATCAGTTCCGATCATCCTACTCTGGACCGACGTTGGTCATCAACCCGCCTTTTTCTTCTGGACCACCTTCTCCGAATACGGCTTCTCGGCTTACAATGATCCGCATGAACCGAGCGCCCCCCCCAACCACAGCCTGTCCTCGACGGATCGAACCGGCGCTGCTCGGAACGACTTGCTGCCTGCTTTCGGCACTCAGCTATACCGCCGCGAATATCTGCCTGCGCCAATTGGCCGGTCTGCAGATCGAACCCGCCTGGACAATCTGCGTCAAGGAGATCGTCGCGGTTTCGATCGTTGGGCCTTGGCTGCTGTGGCGCTGGTTGCGGGGCGAACAGTTTGCTGTGCCGTGGTCGGCTTTGGGCGTGCTGGCGACGGCGGCGTTGGTCGTCCAATTGGTTGGTAATCTCGGTATGCAATGGGCTTTCGGCGTGGTGGGGTTGGCGATCACCATGCCGTTGGTTTTCGGCGTGAACCTGGCGGCCAGCGGGCTGATCGGCATGGCCTTGTTTCGGGAATGGCTGTCGCTCCGTTCGGTCATGGCGATCGCTTTGGTCATTGCCGCCATTTCTTTGATAAGCGTCGGTTTGGCCCATGCCAACGACTCGTTGGATTCGTTACCGGGCGCTACCAGCACGAGCGTGGTCCTGCTGGGCCTGGCGGCCGCTTGCGCCACCGGGGCGGCTTTTGCCTATCTGGGGGCCGCGATCCGCCACACAGCCAAGTCGCGTGTTCCCATCGCCGTCACCGTTCTGTTGGTCACGGGGGTTGGTGTGGTCGTATTGGGTGGGATTAGCTGGCTGCGGATGGGCGCGGCAGGCATGCTGGCTACCGAGCCATCCACGTTGGCATGGATGTTGGCCTCCGGCGCCTTCAATCTGATCGGCTTTGCGTTCATCATCAAGGGGTTGCAACTGACCACACTGGTGCATGCCAATGTGCTGAACGCCTCGCAAGTCGGTCTGGGCGCGGCGGTCGGCATCTTGCTGTTTCAAGAATCGCACAATCCATGGCTGTTGTCCGGAATCGCGCTGACGATCATCGGCATCGGTCTGTTCGATCGCCCCGTCACGGAGGACCGTTCGAACGGTTCTAAGTAGGACCGGAGTGTTCGAGGGCGTCGGATTCCACCACCGACACCAGGGTGCCGATTGGTTCGATCGTGGCCTCGATCCGATCGCCGCTCTTGAGATATTCGCCTCGGGCATCACCCACTCCCGCGGGCGTACCGGTCGCGATCAAATCGCCCGGCTCGAGCGTCACAAAGCTGGATAGGAACTCGATGACCGCAGCGACCGGGAAGATCTGCAATGCCGTGGTCGAATCCTGCTTCACCACTTTGTTGACGCGCAACTGAAGCGGGAAACTCTGCGGATCGATCCCTGGTTCGGCGGCCAAAACGCAAGGTCCGCAGGGACAGAACGAGTCATGCCATTTGCCGTGCAACCAATCGAAAAAACGATCCCGGTCACGCTGTTTTCGGTTGGCGTTGGGCCGGAACCGTCGATCGGAGATGTCATTGACGATCGTGTATCCGGCGACGTAGTTCAACGCATCCGATTCGGCCACGTGTTTGGCTCGCCGACCGATCACCACCGCCAACTCCAGTTCCCAGTCGATGTGATGGGGCGAGACGGTCGGGATGCGGATCGGCTTACCGGGATCCGTCAGTGTGGTCGACGGGGGTTTCATGAACACGTAGGGGAACGTTTCGGAACGTTCGGCGGCCATCCCCCCGCCTTCTTCGATATGCTGCGCATAGTTTCCTGCCAGCAGCAACAGTTTATTCGGTCGCAGGATGGGAACCAGCAACTCGACCGACTCGACCGGCAGCCTGCTGGTCGAGTCGATTCCGGTTGGGTTCGCCGCGACCCAGGCGGCTAATCGCGCCGTCTGCTGGTACGCCGCGCCGTCGGGAGGCAGCAAGTCCAGTAGGTCGTCCCCCTGGGGCAGATCCAGCGACTGGCCAGTTTCCGAAGAAAACACGTTGGCTGCAGCCGCGATCGGGACCACATGGTGCGTTTCGTAGAACCCGACAGCCGATCGGCCTTGATGTCGGAAGCGGCAGAGGTGCATGGTCTACTTTCCGAAGAAATGCTGGTTGGCGAAATTCAGGTACTGTTCCCAATCATACGTCTCCACCGCATGGCGACCTTCGCGCAGATGGTAACCGATCGTGTGGCCCACCGGCGTATTGACCGGCGGCATCTCGTCGGTCCCCAAGCCGGGTGTCCCCAGCAGATGGTACACCGGTTCCGCATGCAGGGCCGCCAGGAACTCGCCACGCGGATCCGCCCAGCGGTCCTCCGAGGCGCTGGCCACATAGACGGGCCGCGGGGCGATCAGCGCGATCAATTGATGCTGATCGACCGGCAACTGGTCCTCGTTGTTGTTGTACTTCTTAAAGTTTTCGCAGAACCAGTGCGGAAACGAGGTGTTGATCCGAGCCACGGTTTCGCCGAACTGTCGGCGGCTGAGCGCCGCACCACCACATCCCGAGTTGTTCGAGATCACGATCGCGAAACGAGGATCGACAGCTCCGGCCCACAGCGCGGTCTTTCCCAATCGCGAGTGCCCCATCACGGCAACACGCTCGGCATCCAGTTGCGGATCGGTTTCAAAATAATCCACGGCGCGACTCAACCCCCAAGCCCAAGCAGCGATCGTGCCCCACTGGTCCGGATCAGGCCGCTGCTGACCCGGGCGATAGATCAACGGGTGCACTCCGTTCTGGAAACCATCGTCGAAATCGGGATCCAGGTCGCCACAGTAGATCGTCGCCAGCGCGTACCCGGCTGCCAGGATGTCTTCGACCGCCCAACGGCTGGCACTGGTGCCGCGGGAAGCTTCGGTAGCGCGGTTGTCCACAATCCCCCGCTCGGCGCTGGGTCGCATCCATTGCTGCGAGAGCGTGATGCCGGGGTCGTCGTGGATGGTGTGATTGCCGGAAAAGTTCAGCCCCAGGAACACGGGCACAGGGCCGTCGGCCGCCACCGGCTGGTAGATCAGCACATCCATTTTGGGCCCGTCCGATTCGCCCGTAAACAGCACGGACACCTCCTTGCGAATCGCCTTTGACTCCAGTGCCTGGTCGTCGACCGAAGTCACCTGGAACACCATCGACTCGGGCCGTCCCGGGCTGCGACCGTAGACTTCGCGCTGAAACAGTTCCAGGATTTCAGGACGCCGTTTTTCCCACCACAACGAAGCGGTATCGATGACCTGGCCGTCTTCCGCGAGCAACGGATCGGGCAACGTGTACGACGGCACCTGGGATTCGTCGTAGTTGGTTTCTGCACGTTGTGCTGAAGCAGCATGGAACGTCCCAACAGACAGGAGCAAAAAAGTGGCAATAATTCGCGGTGCTGTAGCCATGATCACCTCGCGTGGGGTCTGATACGAACGAAAACTCGAATGCTTGGATTCTAGCCCTGCCGCGTTGGGGAAACAACCAGCAGCGTTCCTTCGTCACTCGGTTGGGTCACCGATACAGTACAAATGATGTTCGGAACGCAAGAAGATCTGTCCCTGCGAGATGGCGGGCGAAGCGAAGCAGTATTCGCCCAGCGGATTTTCCGCGACGACCACCATTTCGTCCGCCGGGCGAACCAGCGTCATGATACCTTCATTCGACAGAAAGTAGACGAAGCCACCGGCTGTTACCAGCGACGCACTGATGTGTCGGGCCATCCGTTCCCGCCACAACCGCTGGCCATCACTGGCTCGGAAACAATTCACAGTGCCTCGATCGTCGGCGACGAACAAGCGACCGTCGATGACCACGGGCGAGGGAACGTAGCAAGCGGCATTCGTGGAATGCCAGGCGACATGGGTATCGGTCACGTTTCCCGAGCCATCGGGTCGGATTCCCATGACGTGGTACGTGGGGAACCCGGCCGCCATGTAGAACTGTTGGCCATCGAAGACCATCGAAGCCACGAACTGTTCGGTCGGGCCGTCGATCTGCCAGTGCATGGAACCGTCCCGCGGGTCGTAACTGGCGATATGATGGCTGCCCGACAACACCATTTGGACCCGACCATCGATCTCGCGGATCAGCGGCGTGACATAGCTGCGAGTGTTGTTCAGCCGATCGACCTTCCAAACCGTCTGGCCCGTCGTCTTGTCCAACGCCACCAGATACGAATCGCCATCATGGTCTCCGTTGACGATCACCAGATCTTCGTACAGCACGGGGCAACTGCAATAGCCATGGACACTGACGAATTCGCCCGGACGGACTTTCCATTTCTGGTTGCCGTCGAAATCGTAAGCTGCCACGACCATTCGGCCCGGTGTGACCGGCCGTGATTTGGACACGTTTCGGGCGTCGATCGTATCGCCCTGGACTTCCAGGAACGTCACGTAGACCAACTTGCCATCCGTGGCTGGCGTGCCCGACGCATGGCTGTTCAGATGGTGCTTCGTCTCCAACGGCGATGTCACCACGGTTCGCTGCCAGAGCTGGCGGCCTGTGCGTCGGTCGAAGCACAGCAGGATCCGCTCCTGGCTGTCCAATAGGCAACTGACCGTAAAGATCCGGTCCTCCCAAACGATCGGCGAGGCGTGCCCGACGCCGGGGACGGGTGTCGTCCAAACGATGTTCTCTCCGGTTTCACCGTTCCAACGAATCGGGACGTTCGGCTCGATACTCGATCCATCGCCTCGCGGACCGCGCCAGCATGGCCAATTCTCGGCGTTGCCCCACG
>SKVE01000204.1 GCA_007129635.1 Planctomycetaceae bacterium | reverse complement strand
TCGGCTCGCTGTTGCTCCTGTTCGGCTCGCTGATAAGCCAGTTCCGCCTCCGTGGCCATCTCTACGTAAGTGACCAGCGGACGGCCATCGGGCCGCCGGATCTGCATTTCTTCCCCAGACAGGTCGAAACGCACCCCCAATCGCGGGCTGGTCCAGCCGTCGATGTGTTCGATTTCCTGCAATTCGTCCTTCTGACGGAGCCAGCCTTCGAGCCGTTGTGTGTCTGGATCGAACAAATAGTATTCTTCGACGCCATACCTGTCGTAGAAGCGGAACTTATGGACGATATCCGCCGGTCGATTCCTTGGCGAAAGGATCTCGAAGACGACTTGCGGAGCGATACCGTCTTCGTCCCATTGCCGATAAGATCCCCGATCACCCTTGGGGCGGCCGAACGCCACCATGACATCGGGCGCCGCGCAGAGCTTGTTGTTGCCTTCCACCGGATACCAAAGCAAGTCCCCTGCGACAAACACGTTGGGATCATGGCGAAACAAGGTGTCCAAACCACCGTGAATCTTGACAATCCAACGGAACTGCAGGGTATTGTCCGCCATCGGTTTTCCATCGCTTTCCGGATAAACGATGTCGCTGCGCCGTTGTTCAATCGTTTGCGTGCTCATGGGATCATCCCGATTGTCAAAATCATGGTTCCGAGCCTTGCAAGATGTCGCGAGGACCTGTCGAGCCGGGCACGGCGGTGGGTGTGCGAACCCAATCATCGACGATGGCTCGTCTTTCTTCTTCGGTGCCGGTCAGCAGGGTGGACGCGATTTGTTCGTCGCCCAGCAGTTGCTGATAGGCGACGGTCAAGTGATCGTCTTGCACCAGCCCGCGGGAATGGTACAAGCGGGCTTCGGTCAGAGCGGCCAACGGGTCGTCCCCGGATGGTTGGCTGATCAGCGCTCGCAACCGCGCCAACACTTGCTCGGGGGTCATTTGGGGAAGCGGTCCCAACTGCCAGTTTTGATCCACATGCTCGAACAATGCCCTCAAAGTCGTTTCGACGTCGTCCGGCTTTCCTTCGGCTCGGTTCCGCTGGACCGCGATGTTGTTCAGCGGTCGCGTGCTGAACATTTCCTTGCCCGTGCCGACGTCGAAGATCGCCAAACTGGTTTCGTTGGTGACCAGTCCGACGCGAGGATTCAGCTTGATCGAGATCTTAAACACGCACAGCACATCGACGCCTGCTTCTTTGGCCTTGGCCACCAGTTCCCTCGAACTGCCGATGGCGGCAATCAGGGTCACTCCCGGAAGAACACTCCGCGGCCCTTGCGCACCGCCCGAGCGGGCACCGGCACCGACTCCACCTCCCATCCCAGCGCCCAAATTCATTCCCATACCCATCCCACCGGGCATCTGGCCCCCTTCCGAGCCATATTCAGCTCCGTATTCCTCGTATCCTGAACCGTAACCGCTCGTTGTGCTTTGAGTGGGCGCACCGGAGGTCTGTAGCACTTGGCCATAATCGCCTCGTTTTAGCCGAACCATGAACTGCTCTACGATCGTCTCACCCAATTCTCCGGTGAGTTGCCGGACCGGCTGAGGCAGAGGGACATTCCCGCCAGCCGCAGCGCCTGCATGCCCGTATCCACCCATTTCCGAGCCTTCCATTGCGCCCGGAGCACCCATCGCGCCCGGACCGACGGCTGCTCGCCCCGGTTTTCCCCCGATGTTCTGCTGCGTGCCGATCGGGAAAATACTTCCCGCATAGTTGCGTGGCGGAGTGAACTCGATGCCCACGCCCCAACGGACGGCAAACGCCGGCCGCCGGACGTGCGAGTTGAATCCCATCTGGTCCAGCAGTGCCTTGGCCTGCTCGGCGTCCGCCGTCACGGCATGCGCCATCAGGTAGCGGATGGCCTGGGTATCGTCGCCCTGCTGAAATGCCCGCTGAGCGTGATCCGCGTACGTCAAGGGCTTGGCGGCATCCCGCCCGCCGTACGCTCCACTGGGATCGTAGGAGCCCGACGGATCCTGCGGCATGTATTGTCCCATTCCCGCGCCGCCTGGCTGGCCGTCTCGCATGTAGCTCTCTTCATATCCCTCCTCATATCCCTCTTCGACGTGGCGTCCTTCGTAGCCCTCTTCGTAGCCCTCTTCCATGTAACTCGAGTCATAACCGCCGGCCCCAGTATCCATCCCGCCAGGGTCCATGTAGGCCGGAGACTCTTCACCCATCGGTGGAATGCCCGTGTCCACCGCACCCTGTACGGGGGTCCCAGTGCCGGGCGCGCCGCCACCAGGTACCATGGCGCCCGAAGCGGTGACCGAGGGCGGGCCACCTCCGCTATCGACCGTCATCGTAGCGGACGATGCTTCCGCAGAACCCTCCGTGGATTCCTCGTAGTATTCCATCGATTCATCCATGGTGTCCGTCGAGGCCACCTGGCCATCCGGCGTAGCATCTCCGCCACCACAACCGGCACCCAGGAAGCAAACACAACCAGCACATATCCACGCGGTCAAAGAGTAGCGACTCATGTCAGGCACCTCGAACGTAAGGAGGGAAGGGACGGTGAGCGGATCCTCAACGCCACCATCTACGCATTATGCCACTAAAGGATCAAGCTGTCGAGTTTCCTTTGGCAAAAAATTTATCGACGATATTTTATTAGAACGTCTTAGCAAGGTGCCACGACGCGTAATCTTCCGCCCCGTTCGGCCCATTCGGTTGGCCCGTTTACAAACGGGCAAGGGTCGTTTACCCTGCTGACTTCAGCTAGCGTACTCTTTGGAGAATGGCCCGATGAGCAATCAAGTCAAATTCCTGTTGAACGAAGATCAGATCCCCAAGGCGTGGTACAACATCCAGGCCGACCTACCCGAACCGGCACCGGCCGTGCTTCATCCGGGTACTGGCCAGCCGATTGGTCCCGAGGATTTGGCCGCCATTTTTCCTATGGCATTGATCGAGCAAGAGGTTTCCACCGAGCGGGAGATCGAGATCCCGGAACCAGTCCGCGAGATCTACCGCCAATGGCGCCCCTCGCCCCTGTACCGAGCTCGACGCTTGGAAAAAGCGCTGGATACGCCGGCTCGAATTTACTACAAATACGAGGGGGTCAGCCCCACCGGTTCGCATAAGCCGAATACGGCCATTGCGCAAGCCTATTATAACATGCTGGCGGGCGTCAAACGGTTGTCAACAGAAACGGGAGCTGGGCAGTGGGGTTCGTCCCTAGCCATGGCCTGCTCGGCGTTCGGGCTGGAGTGCAAAGTGTACATGGTGCGAGTCAGTTTCGATCAGAAACCGTACCGCAAGGCGTTGATGCGGACGTTTGGTGCGGAGGTGACGCCCAGCCCCAGCGAGGAGACGGAGTCGGGTCGCGCGATCTTGGCCATGGATCCCAACTCGCCAGGTTCGCTGGGCATCGCGATTTCCGAGGCCGTCGAGATCGCGGCTCAAAGCGATTCGACCAACTACGCGTTGGGCAGTGTGTTGAACCACGTGATGCTCCATCAGACCGTGATTGGGCTGGAGACCATGAAGCAGATGGAGTTGGCGGGCGACGAACCTGATATCCTGGTGGGTTGTACGGGCGGCGGATCGAATTTCGCGGGCATCGCGTTCCCGTTTTTGGGCGCCAAGTTGCGTGGCGAGGCCTATTCGAATTTGCGTGTGCTCGCCGTCGAACCCGCTGCGTGCCCCTCGTTGACTCGAGGTCGTTACGCGTATGATTTCGGCGATACGGCCCATCTGACTCCGCTGCTGAAAATGCACACGCTGGGAAGCACCTTCATCCCGCCGGCGATCCACACGGGCGGCCTGCGGTACCACGGCATGTCGCCGCTGGTCAGTCACGTCCTGCATTTGGGTTTGACCGACGCGATCGGACTGCATCAGACCGAGTGTTTTGCGGCGGGAATGCAGTTCGCCGCATCCGAGGGCATCCTGCCGGCGCCGGAAGCAAACCACGCCGTCGCGGGCGCGATCCGCGAAGCGATGCGGTGCCGCGAGGAAGGTGTCAGCCGCGTCATCCTGTTCAACCTGTGTGGCCATGGCCACTTCGACATGTCGGCCTACACGGCCTATCTCTCGGGTAACCTAATGGATTACGAATACCCCGAGGAGGAGATCGCGATGGCGCTGGCGGGTTTGCCGAGCGTCGGGAACCCGTGATCAAGAGAACATGAACGTGGGGGATGCACCATGAGGTTCGTCCCCGCTGACTGTCCCCTGCCCACCCATTTTTTTCGGAGCACGCCACGATGTCATCTTCGCCCGCAGCGTCCGACTCTCGCAGTTTGTTGGAATTCCGAGCCGAACAGAAGACGTTCGAGATCGGTGGCATTCGCGTGGGAGGACTGCCTGGCGTTCAGCCAGCGGTGCTGATCGGTTCGGTCTTCTATCACGGTCACAAAGTGGTCTTGGACGAAGAGCGGGGCGAGTTGAACGAGAGCGAAGCGGAACGGGTGATTCGCCAGCAGGACGAATACGCCGAGAAAACGGGCAACCCATGCATGTTGGATGTCGTCGGGGCAACCCCCGAAGCCATGCCCCGCAATCTGGCCTTCGCCGCGCGAGTTTCGTCGGCGCCGTTGCTGATCGACGGGACCACCACCGAAGTCCGTCTGGCCGGTTTGCGATACGCGGCCGAAGCGGGGTTGATGGATCGTATCGTGTACAATTCGATCCAGCCCGAGATCAGTGACGAAGAACTTCGAGCGATCGAAGAATGTGGCGTCAAGAGCGCGATTCTGTTGACGTATTATCTGCTGGACTTTACGGCGGCAGGGCGAGTGCATGCGGTTCGGGAACTGCTTCCCAAATGCCAGCAGGCGGGTGTCGACCAATTGCTGGTCGATACGTGCGTGCTGGACTTGGCCAGTTTCGGTTCGGCCTGCGGCGCGATCTTCGCCGTCAAGGATGAATTCGGATTGCCGGCGGGCGGCGGCGTGCACAACGCGATCGCGATGTGGAAGGGCTTAAAGACCAAGATGGGCGATCATGCCTATCATCCCTGCATCGCGGCCGCCATCGCTTCGACAGTGGCGATCGGTGGCAATTTCGTGCTGTACGGACCCGCCGAAGACGCGAAGAACGTATTTCCCGCCGTCGCCATGATCGACACGGCGCTCAGCCAACTGGCGATCGAACGCGGCCTGCGACCCGTCGAAGGGCATCCACGGTTTCGAGTGGGTTGACAGCGATCGCGCAATAGGGCAACCTCAACCGTCGGTGACGGTACGTGTCGCCAAGATTGTAATGATCACGCTCCGCCTTGACGAGTCATCACGGCAGAGCGTGACGACCACATGGAAAACCCGAAAATTATTTCTTCGCCCAGCCGGAGGAGTCCGAGCCATGCAAATCCTTGACCTGATGAAGCAGCGATGTTCGGTCCGCAAATTCGAGGATCGGCCGATCGAGCAGGAAAAGGTGCTGTACGTGTTGGAAGCTGCCCGAGTGGCACCGACGGCCTGTAACCTGCAGCCCTTCCAATTCGTGATCCTGCGGGACCGCCAACAGATCGCCCAACTCGCCCCGGACTGGGTGCCGCTGTCGAAAGCGCCCGTGGTGATCGTGGCCTGCGGCGACCACCAGCAGGCCTGGCGACGCCGCGATGGCAAAGGACATGCCGACACCGATGTGGCCATCGCCGTCGATCACATGACGCTGGCTGCGGCCGAAATCGGGCTGGGTACGTGCTGGATTTGTGCGTTCGACGCCTATCGCTGCGCCCAAGTGCTGGATCTGCCCAGCCACGTGGAACCGATGGTGCTGCTGCCGATCGGGTACCCGGCTGAGGGTAAATCTGCCGAGCGGCATGCGACCGAACGCAAGACGCTGGAACAACTGGTCCCTCGCGGATTCGATTGAGCCTCCCGTGTGCTCGCCAAAGAAGGAGTCGTCTGATGCAAAACGAAAACGACATTGGCCCCGGAACCTCGCGGCGTGGTTTTTTGCTGCGGTCGGCTGCATGGAGCGCGGCAGCGATCGCCGCGACGCGCACGAAAACAGCGCCCGCTGCC
>SKVE01000432.1 GCA_007129635.1 Planctomycetaceae bacterium | reverse complement strand
GTCCTCTGGAACCATGGCTCGACGCGTGTCTTCGGCCTGCGAATGCAGACCGATCAACAGCAATACCACAAAAACTGGAGACCGGCGAACATGCATCATCGTTTTGCCTCGATTCGAAAGGATCTCGCCTCGACAGCCACCTCGGTGTAAGATTTCAGTATATCTTGCATTGCGGAGGGGAGCAAAAATGAATTCGCTGGAAGGTTTTCTTCTGATCGCGTCGCCTCGGTTGCCCGATCCAAACTTGTGTCGCACCGTGGTGTTGATCATTCAGCATGATCAACAAGGGGCGTTCGGGTTGATCTTGAATCGGCCGACGGACAATACGGTCGAAGAGATCTGGGAGATGATCGGCGAACAGCCCTGTGACAATCATCAGCCGATCAATCTGGGTGGCCCGGTTGGCGGGCCCCTGCTGGCGTTGCACAACGATTTAGAAGTTTCAGAACGCGAGATCCTGCCAGGAGTCCACTTCGCGACACATAAGGACCATCTCAACCATCTGGTCGCCGACCAGATGCACCAATTTCGAATCTTCACAGGCTATTCGGGGTGGGGTGCTGGACAATTGGAGGGTGAGATCAAAGTCGGCGGCTGGATGAAGCTTCCAGCTAGCGCGGATTATATTTTCAGCGATGCCGAGGACATGTGGAAACGGGCCGCGCAGGCCATCGGTGAAAAGGTCACACGTCCGCTGATCGCCAAGTCTGGCATCCCCGCCAGCCCGACCTTCAATTGAGGCGTCTTTTCGGCCTCGATTTTTCAAAAAGCCATTCTTTCATGGCTTGACCGATTACCTCAATGCTACTTCTTGTCTCCGCATTTCGCACTCCGCCCAAAAAAACGGCCAATTCGTGAACGTTTTGAACGTTTTTCTTGTTGACTCCGACCTAGCACCGCGATATAACCAACATGAACGCTTTGAACGTTTTTTGAAAGCGGGCAGCGAGGCCGATGATTTGGCGTCTCGCGAACGGTCAACCGGAGGCTTTCCCCCCTACGGATGTGAATGTCGAGGGGCGGTGCCGACGGCTTAGAGGGCAATTTAAAACCTGGAAAGGTAAGGAAGCAATGACAACGACGACCCTAAGAAAGAAATTGTCCAAGAGATCGAGGACTCAGCAACATGACAAAGGCGGATTCCCAGTTCATTTAGACTCGACCGCCCTGAAAAGGCGGGCAAGACAGCTACTGGATTCCGAAGTCGACTTTATCGGGAATCGCGAATTCTCTGACCCATCCGCTCAAGACTCCATTATGGATGCGTCCAGCGGGGATTGGAGGCAGGTATCCGGTAAGGCGAAGCTGCCGAAGGATCTACCGGGACACCTGGCTCGGCTGTGTGAATCGGCGTTGTTGACGGCCGAGGAGGAGCGTCGCCTTTTTCGGCGGATGAACTACTTGAAGTTCCGAGCGAACGCCACTCGATCCCGCCTGAATCCCGAGCATCCGGATGGGGCGGCCATCGACGAGATCGATGACTTCTTGGCCCAGGCGAACGAGGTGCGTGATCGGATTATCCAGGCGAACATGCGGTTAGTGATTTCGATTGTCAAGAAATTCGTGACGCCGAAGCACTCGTTCGATGACTTGCTGAGCGATGGGATCATCTCGCTGATGCAGGCGGTCGACAAATTCGACTACGACAAAGGATTTCGTTTCAGCACTTACGCCTATCGAGCCATCGCCAGAAACGCTTACCGGTCGATTACCGAACGGCAAAAAGAGGAAGGTCGTTTTGATGCAGCGGTCGGAGATGATCTGGCCAGCATTCCCGAGCAGGATCGAGCATCGGCTCTGGACGAAAAGGAATGGATGACCCTGCGATCAGCGATGCTGGAGATGATGGATCATCTGGATCGTCGCGAGCGGTTTATTCTGCGGGGTCGTTTCGCCTTGGGCGCACATCGCAAGGTTCGTACGTTTCAGTGCCTGGCGGATAAACTGGGGGTTTCGAAGGAACGAGTTCGCCAGTTGGAGCAGCGAGCGATCGCCAAGATGAAGTCCATGGTCGAGAGTATGCGGGGTGAGGCTCACGATCCAGTCGGGGCCTTGATCTAACGTGGTTCCGGCATCTCAAGACTCACTGCCTCGATATAACAGCCAGTAGACGATGGGGATGACGACCAGGGTAAAGAGGGTCGAGGTCAAGATGCCGAACATGATGGCCCAGGCCAGGCCGGCGAAGATGGGGTCCAGGGTGATGACCCAATTGCCCAGCAGCGTGGTGCCGGCCGTGGCCAGGATGGGCCGCGTACGGACGGCCACGCTGCGGATCACGGCTTCCTGCAGCGGCGTGCCCTCGCGCACGGACATCTGGATGAATTCGATTAGGACGGCTGAGTTTCGGACGACAATCCCTGCCAGCGCGATCATGCCGATCATGGCCGTCGCTGTGAAGAACATCGGGTCGGGGTATCCGCCGGCGGGTACATCGAACATCGCGTTCAACAACGAAAACCCCGGCATGATGCCGATCATGGTCAGCGGGATCGCCAACATGATCACCGCCGGTAGCAGCCGCGATCCGGTCTGAAACATCAGCAGCACAAAGATCAGCAGCAGCGCCGCACCGAAGGCGAGCCCCAGATCGCGGAAGACGTCCAGCGTGATCTTCCATTCGCCCTCGCCCGTCCATACGACCGAGTATCCTTCGGGCATGGCCCACGGATCGTTGCCGCCCGGCGAGAACCAGGTACGCTGGGCGGCTGGTCGGATCGCGGCTGCCGGTTGGGTGGCACTGCCATCGGACTGCTGGTCGAATTGCATGTCCAGGATGGCATCGGCCGGTGGTCGACCCGCGACCTCGCCATAGACGAAGACAACGCGGCGCAGGTTCTTGCGGTAAATCGAAGACGGCTCGATGGTCTCGACAAACTGGCCCAAGGCGCCCAACTGGACCAATTGGCCTTGCTGGCCGACCATATAGATCTCTGCCAGGTCGTCCGCTGCCGAGCGGATCGCGCGAGGCAAACGCAGCTCGACCCACAGCGGTTCGATCTCGCCCGGTTGCTGCAATACGGTGGTGCGCAAGCCGCTCAAGGCCAACTGCAGCGTTTCAGCGATCATTTGCGTCGAGACTCCCGACAATGCGGCCTTGGGTTTATCGGTCACAAACAGTAGACGTTGTCGCGGGACTTCCGCACTGATGTCGACATCCACCACACCCGGTTCGCGAGCCAGACGAGTTTCGACGCGTTGGGCGGCGGAGATCAGATTTGCATAGTCCCCACCGTCCGGCCCATAGACCTCGGCGGTGATCGTCGCCATCACCGGCGGTCCCGGCGGAACCTCGACCAGCTTGACACGAGCCCCCGAATCGGCGGCCAGCGCGGTCAGGTCGTCACGGATTCGCAGCAGGATGGTGTGAGATTGTTGAGCACGCTGTGTTTTCGGTGCCAAATTGACTCGGATGTCGGCCAGGTTGGCGCCGGTTCGCAAGAAGTAATGGCGCACCATCCCGTTGAAATCCATGGGAGACGGCACCCCGACATAGATCTGATAATCGACCACCTCGGGAACCCCGGCCAGATAATCACCCAGCCGCGTCGCGACAGCTTGGGTGGTCTGCAACGTCGTTCCTTCCGGCATGTCGATGACGATCTGGAACTCGTTCTTGTTATCGTAGGGCAGCATTTTCAGCGGGACGACCCGCAATGCCGGCAGCATCAGGGCGGCCAGGAACATCAGGCCGATCAACCCGAGCACGCCGAACGATAGCCAAGTACGATTCAAGATCGGACTCAACAAGCCGCGACTGATCCGATACAAGGGCCGTTTGGTCAGATCGAACGGTTCGTCCTGGTCGGTGGCCTTGCGGTTGGACCTGCTGAAAGCCACCAGAGCCAACCATGGGGTCAGCACGAACGTGACCAAGGTCGAAAACGTGACGGTCAGGGGAACGTTCAACGCCATCGGCGCCATGTAAGGACCCATCATGCCCGTGATGAACATCAGCGGCATGAAGCTGGCGATGATGGCCAACGTGGACATGATCAACGCCGGACGAACTTCCTGGACGGCGCGCAATAACGCTTGGCGCGGCGGTAAGATCCGCATGCCGAAGTAACGAGCGATGTTTTCGACGTCGGTGATCGGGTCGTCGACCAGCAGGCCCAACGAGAGGATCAGTGCGAAAAGGGTCACCCGGTTGATCGTATAGCCGACCAGCAGGTTGACGAACATGGTCAGGCCGTAACAGACGGGGATCGCCAGGGCCACGATCAGCGCAGCACGCCAGCCGATGGTCAGCCCGATCAGCCCGATGACGGTCAGCACCGCGATCACCAGACTCTGGACCAGTTCGTTGACTTTGTCGTTGGCCGTTTCGCCATAATCTCTCGTGATGCGAAAGAACACGCCGGTCGGCAGGTGCGTTTCCGCCAGTTCGTGCATCCGCTGCTCGACCGACTGGGCCACCCAGACGGCATTGCTGCCTTTGCGTTTGGCCACCGCGATGTGTGCGGCCGGAAACAATTGGCCGGCTTCCGGCGGTGCGCGGAGATCCGCGCGGGTGACCGGCGAGGACTCCTTGGCCCCCGCCGGGTTGCTGGCAGCGGGTCCGAATCCGATCCAGGTGTAACTGTGCAATTCCTCGGGACCATCCAGCACCTTGGCCACATCGCGCAGGTAAACGGGCCGGTTGGCGAACAGATTGACAACCAGATCTTCCAGTTCGCGGGGATCGGCAACGAAGGCTCCTGCATCCACCAGGATCTCTCGATTCTGCTGGTCGAAGGCCCCCGCGCGCACCTGCACGTTGCTGGCCCGCAGGGCCTGAGCCACCTGCAGCGGGGAAGTGTGTCGAGATGCCAGGCTGATCGGGTCCAGTTCGACGCGGATCCGTCGCTGACGGCCGCCGTTTACCCAGACTCGGTTGGTGTCGCCGATGCCCTGCAATTCGTTCTGCAATTCGGCCGCGATCCGGTGCAGGTGGAAATCGTCGTACAGCTCGGGCCGCTCGGACCACAACGTGACGTTGACGATCGGCACATCGTCCACCTCGATCGGCTTGACCACCCAGGCTTCGACCGAAGGCGGGATCTGATCGATGTTGGACTGGATCTTGTTGTACAGCTTGACCAGCGAATCCTCGCGGTCTTCTCCGACATAGAAGCGGACCGTCACGATGCTCTGACCGGCACGGGACATCGAATAGACATATTCGACACCGTCGATCTGGTACAGCATTTTTTCCAGCCGCGAAGTCACCTTGCGTTCGACTTCTTCGGCGGACAGACCGGGGACCGAGATCATGACGTCGGCCAGCGGCACGACGATCTGCGGTTCTTCCTCACGCGGCGTCAGCCACAGCGCGGCCAGGCCCAGGGCCAGTGAGACCAGGATGACCAGGATGGCCACGTCGCCGCGCAGAAACAGTTCGACGATGCGAGTCAGCAGGGGGGGCTTATCGTCCATGGAATCCCAGATCCTTTCCTAGCCAAGCGCGATTCGGCGAAGCACTACAAACTGCCTTCTGGTGCGGCATCGGGCGGATCGTACAGCACCACGCGTTCACCCGCTTCCAGACCGCTCAGCACCTCGACCTGATACGGGCTGCCGAATCTTCCCGTGGTGATGAAACGCCGCTCGAGCGTTCGATCGTCGTCGGCGACCACGTCGACGAACTGCAATTGGCCCAGCTTCTGAATCGCCGCGGTGGGCAGACACAGATGCCGCCGCACGCCGCTGGGGATCCGCATTCGCCCGAACATGCCCTCGTACAACCCCTGGGCGTCGGTCAAGGCGACTTTGACCAGAAACGACCGGCTGGCCGCTTCCGCCTGCGGGACGATCTCGTCGACCCGCGCCTCGACATCCCGCTCCACCGCGTCGATATGGACCGTCAACCGCTCGCCCACCCGCAATTTGATGGCCAGGTTCTCCATCACGGGCGCTTCCAGCCGCAAGGATCGTGGATCGTACAGGACCAGCAGCGGTACGCCTGGCTGAGCCGTATCGCCGGGCTCGGCCAAACGGT
>SKVE01000086.1 GCA_007129635.1 Planctomycetaceae bacterium | reverse complement strand
CATCGGTCCCCGTTCCGGTGGACGAGACGAGTGCGGCGGATGCGATTCGGACGCCCTGATTGGTAATGCTGGACCCGTTGCCTCCCTGGCCAGTGATCAGGATGTCGCCGTCGACTGATGTCACTTGCGTGCTAGAACCGGCAATGGCCACGCCGTGATTGCTGGCCGTCCCCGTGCCGCCGGTGCCGTCGATCGTGATCGTCCCGGCATCCGATCCGCTGATTATGGAACGGATGATCGTGCCGCTGTGCAGGGAGATTCCGAACTGGCTCGAGTTGACATTGCTGTTGTCCGCTCCGAAGCCGGTCAGCGAAATGTCTCCGGTGCCGGTCGTTTCGATCGTAGCGCCTTCCGCTTCGAGGCCGACGAAGTTTCCTGGCGTGGTACCGCCCAGATTGGCCAACAGCGTGATCCCGCCGTTCGCCGTCGAGATGCTCGACCCCGACGAGAGCGAGATGTTCCTGATCGTCGTGATGCTCACCGCGCCGGTGCCGGCGGTGGCGATGTCGCTGGTCGCGCCCGGCAGGTTGACCGTGCCCACGTCGGAGACCGTGAGCCCGTGGTCGGCGGCGAAGGTGAGCGGGCCGCCCAGGTTCACCATGTCGGTAACGTCGTCGCCTTCGATCAGCAGCGAGGCGTAACCGGGGGCAAGTGAATCGACGTTGATCGTGTCGGTGCCGCCAGTGGCAAGAATCCGCAGTTCTTCGGTCGGGTTGACGAAGGTGGTCGTCTCGCCCAGCGTCGAATCGACCGTCGTCTGGCCGTCGCCGGCGTCGCTGACCGTGATCGTCTCGCTGCCGCCTGTGTAAGTGAGCTTCACCACGTCGCTGGCGAGGGCCGAGATGATCGAGGAAAGGCCCGAGTAATCGATCGTGCTGAGGGATGTGCCGGTCCCGTCGGGGTCGAGGCGAACGCTGCCCGCGCCGGCGTCGGCATAGGTGAACGCGCTGGTGTGGAACGCACCGCCGCTCAAGGCCAGCCCGTCGCTACCCGCCTCACCGTCATAGTTCAGCCCGTCGCCCGGAATCGGATTCCCGCCCGAGAAATCGACCGTCAGCACGTCGTCGGCTCCGCCCAGGTTGACGACCAACGACGTGACGCCCCCAAGCGGGATGCTCAGCGTTCGGTGGTTGTCGCTCAACACAGCGTTTTCGGGAATAATCGCAAACCGCTCATGGGCATCCATGATCACCAGATACGAACCGACTCGACGGACCGTCATCTGGTTGGACCTTCCTGGGACATGCGAATCGGCGATGGTCAAGGTTCCCTCGACCAGTGTGGCTTGAAGGGTTCCTTCCTCCTGCAGAATCGTTCCCGTGCCGGTCCCGACGGCAATCGAGACGCGTCCGTTCGGCTGGTCGTCGATCCGCGGACGGGAAAGCTGCACTTCGAACGTGCGATCCTCAGCGCCCGCAGTCCCGCCCAGCACCGTAACGTCGATCGTCCGGCTCACAACACCGGGCTCGAAGACCAGGGTTCCCGAGGCCGACAGGTAGTGCTCGCCCGCCAAAGCGGTTCCATCCACGGTTTCATAGTCCACCGTGACCGGCAAGGCCGATTCGTACGAGAGGCTCACCTCGAAAGCAAACGTCACATCCATATCTTCAACCGATCCGGCCACGTCGCCGATCGACAACTCAGTCGCATCGTCGTTCTGGATCGTGCCCGATGCTGACTCCGTGACGATCTCGGCGGGTGTACTGGGGTTGCTGAGCGTCACGGTGAAGCCTTCGTTCAGTTCCACCATGTTATCGCCGGCAACTTGGATCGTAATCACCTGTTCTTCTTGACCGTCCAGGAAGGTGACGGTGCCTTGAGGCAGCGTGCCGCCGAAGAAGTCGGCGGCATCGGCCGGATGGGGGCCGATGCCCGCGACCAGGTAATCCACCGTGGTCATTCCGCTGGTATTTCCCGTCCGCCTCACGGTGAAAGTGAACGGCGTCCAATCCGCATCGCCTTCGTGTCGGTCCGCGTCAGTGGCTTCGATAGACAGTAACGTTTCCAGGGGCCCGATATTCACGGTTACCGTATCGGTGGCGACGCTGAACGCCGAGTTTCCACCGGTTGTGCTGGCATCCCAGGCGGCTCGGGGTTCTCCTCGAGTCTGGTCCCAGGCGCGAAAGATGAATCGTGCTTCGCCCAGAAAGCCTTCGTCGGGTACAAAGCGGACGAAGTCCTCGGGGCTCAACAAGCGCGCGGAGGTGGAAGTCGGGGAACCGAAATCGGTCCATGCTTGTCCGTCTGCAGAAAACTGCCACGTGCCGTAGCGGTCATCGGTGTGAATCACGGCGATGGCCTTGGGGGCCGCCAGCGAGATGGACAATTTGGGACGCTGACTCTCGTTGGCTGCATGGTCGGCGACAATCCGAGCGAAGTGGGCGTCGTATCCTGACGTACCCTCAGCATCTTCTACATCCGAAGGGGCGCGCAGCAGCAATCGCAGCGTCTTGTCGGGACTGGCCAAGGCGGCGATGACGGCGTCGAGGAATTTTTCCGTTGCCGCCATGGTAATCGGTTGCCCGATAGAGGTCACGAATACATCGTTGCTCTTCCCCAAATGCGTACCTAAAGTGCCGCCGGAAGTGTCGTCCGGTCCCGCTTGGCCGTCTGGCAATTTGGCGGGATCGTTCCAAGTGGCCTTCGTCTCGTCGAAATCGTAATCGTACTGGAACACATCCAGCCAGAACCTCTGCTCCTTTCCGCTGCCTGCCTGTTGGCCGGAGACGGAGGCGGTGTGCAGCACGAGGCTGAGGTCAGTAACGATGGGAGGGGCTCCGCCCAGGTCCGCTGCCAGTGCCGAAAGATCGAACTCCAGCATGGTCCGCAGGAGTTCTTTCTGATTTGGCGTGCCTTCGACGAATCCGACCAGCAACGTCGCGGCTGCGTTGTGATTGGTATCCGGTTGCCGATCCCGGATGCTGACCGCCCCCATGTCATATCCCGGCCCTCCGCTGCTGTGGTCGCCTTCCTGGAAAAAGTAGCTTCCCAAGTCCGGATCCCAGATCGAACCGTCGACCAGGATCTCGGCCACGGTCATGCCGTTCGGATTGGTCAGTCGGGGGCTGAAGCCGGCATCCAAAACCGGCGCGTGGTTCATGGGGGTCTTGCTGGCCAGTGGCGTATTCCCGTAAGCCCCCAGATTCAAACGTCCGCCGCTGGGCGGCGGTTCGTGGCGATAGTCTTCCAGCGGGTTACCGGCATCGATCGCCGAGCTGTTGACCAGATCGACGGTCCAGGCGGACGGATCTTCGGGCGGCAACCCCAGGCTCCGGTCGTAGCGCCCGCCGGTCGACCGAAGATGAAAGTCTCCACCCGCGGCGTCGGCGAACAACGGATCGATGCTGATGCTCCGCCCGTCCTGCCCCATGGCGGCTTGCCAGGCTTCGAGTGTCAAGTGATGCACGGTATCGAAGAAGCCCACACTGGCTCCCTCGGTGGCGTACAGATTGTTGTCATTCGCGACCAGCGACGAGCCGGCCTCGATGCGAACCGCCGCGTTTCCTGCGCCGTGAGTCCATAGAATGCTGTTTTCCAGGACGTTGTTCACCGACGAATTGGCGAGTACCAGACCGGCCAACCCATTGCCGTAGACGGTCGCGTTTCGGATCGTGACTCGATCCACTTGCGAGACGCGGATCGCGCCTTGCGAATTCAGCCCCGCAGCGCCTCGGACCAACGTGTTTTCGATCACCACTCCGGTGGCAGATTCGCCGGACACGACGATCCCGCCGAGTTGGTTGTCCGCCACATCCAATCGGTTCAAACGGACATTCGCAGCGCCGACCACCACTCCCGTCTCGGCGCCCTGAATCCGCATCCACCGTTGCGGGCGATCCGGATGCCCATCGCTGCTGGCCGTGGTCAGCGTGACGTGCGGGCCGGTGATCTGCCAGGCCGGCGTGTTGGCGACCGGGGCGGTAAAGCGGAAAGCGACTCCGTAGGGCGACGCCTCGAAAGTCACCGGAGCCGATTCGCTGCCGCTATCGGCCGCAGTCACCACGATCGAACTGGTCAGGAGGTAATCCCCCGTATCGACTCGCACCACGTCACCCGGCTCGAGCGTGTACTGCGACAGGATGTACTGGACGGACGCGGCAGGCTGGCCGGGCGATTTGCCGGCGTTCGGATAGGCGTTGCTTCCCACCGCCGTGGTCCACAGATCGCCCGCCGTGTCGCCGTCGTTGACGTAGTAGACGTTGCCGACAATCCCTTGCAGCGTTACGCGGAACGGGTTCTCGTCACGGTCGGCGCCGATGTCCGGATAGGCCGCCATGCCACTGGGAATCTCGAGGATCCCTGAATACTCGCCCGCTTGCATGGCATTCAAGCGAATATCCAGATACCGCACCTCACCAGGTTGCAGCGCGGTATCGGCCGCAAAATTCTTCAACACGCTGAATCCCGTCGGGACGGTCGCCGGTTGCAGCATCAAGGTCTCGGTTCCGGCATTGTAGATGGCCAGTCTGCGGATTCGTTCGCTGTCGACCAACGTGGGGTCAAAGGAGACCGAGGCCGAATCGTGTGCGAGCCGTTGTCCCCCGTCGAAGACTTCGATCTCCGGGCCGGGCAGATCCCAGACTCGTTCGATCCGCACCGCATCCGCGACGACGGTACCATTGGCGGCATTCGACAACCGCACCTGCAGCGAATCACTGCGGATTTCCCAGGCGGTGCCCAGGATCTTCCACAGCGTCCCGTCCGCGTGGAAATCAAAGTAGGAAAGGCTCTGGTGGTACGGGGAAACGCTGGAATCGGCGAGTTCGCCGCGAGTTTGGTCGACGGGCACCGTACCACGGACCTGGGTTCCATCCAGCACGGAAAACGTCGCGCTGGTCGCTTGACCGGTTGCCACTGGCCAGGTCGCCGCGATGCGGTAAACGCCAGGATCGACGCTGAACGACCAAGTGGCCGCATCCCCCGACCCCGGCGAACTGACGTGCACGCCGCCCCGATAGGCATCGGGGTTTGCAACCTGGGACCAGGGCCCTTCGACCAGGAAACGATCTCTCCCCGCGAGCGTTTGACCGTCATCGACGACGCGCGGCTCATCGCCCATGGTGTAACCTTTAAGCAGGAAAATATCCCGGCTGCCGTCTTTGCTGGACAAGCGCATCGTTCCGCGGCCTGTGTCGAAACTGGCGAAGTCGCCTTCCGTACCCGTTGCCACGAAGGCACCGGTGACGTAGATCCGATCCCGCGCTACCGCGATCGCCCGGCTGCTGTCGGCGCCGCTGCCGCCCAGTCGGCGAGACCAGCCCGGATTTCCGGTTGGGTCCAACATAACCAGGAAGCCGTCGCTGTCGCCGGCGCTGAAGATGGTCGTGCTGACCGTGCGCTGGATGCGCAGGCCATCGGCGATCACCAACCCATCGGCACTGCCCGACAACTCGACGATCAACGTACCGCTGTTGACTTCGTACAGGTAACCGTGATGCAGATTCGCGCTGTCACCCAGATCCCGCCAACGCACCCCCACGTCCCACGTGCCTCCCGGAGACTGCTGCTGATCGACGGTCACCTGCCCGATCAATTCCGCCCCGTCGTAGATCCGGTACGTGGCGTCGGTTGCCGCTTCGAGCATCGGGAACCAAGTCGCCGAGACGCGGTATCTTCCCGGTGCCAGGTCCGGGAACGTCCAACGGACTTTCGCTTGCTCGCTTCCGGCCGACGCCCAGCGGTGGTCCCCGTGCAGCCCCCCTACGCCGCTTTGCCAGGTTCCTTGGAGGGACTCGAAACCGATTTCATCGTCGTCGATGATCAACGTAGCCGCATCGGCCGGATCGAAGACCCCGGCCGCGCCGGAGAAGTCGCCGGTCACGTAGACGTTGCCCAAGCCGTCCACGGCGATGCCTGACGCCGAGTCCGGATAGGCGCCGCCCACGCTGCGAGTCCACTGAAAGGCGCCGTCCTGGTCGTACTTGGCCACAAAACCGTCGAACCAGTTGGCCTGCAAGCGATCCAGGTCTCCCGGATGATCGTT
>SKVE01000232.1 GCA_007129635.1 Planctomycetaceae bacterium | reverse complement strand
CGGCAGGCGTACGAGCTGCAATATGGGGCTCAGGCTCGTGCTGCTCTGGATCAGGCCTTATCCGATGGGGACATGGATCGTGTGGCCGATGTGATCCGACGTTTTTTTCACACGCAGGCGGGCTACGAGGCGTCGGTTTTGGCGGGGCGGTATGAACTGGGACGTGGGCGACCGATGGCCGCTGCGCTGCATTTGGATCGGGTCGCCAGAATGCCAGCCGCCGCCGTGCGTTTCGAGCCCGAATTATCCTTCCTGCTGGCCACTTGTTGGTTGTACGCTGATATGCCTGACAAGGCTCGAGAGACGTTGGTGACGATGCGAGGCCAGGTACCAGGCGACGCGATCCGCTTGGGCGATCAACAGGTAGCCATGTTCCGTGATGATGCGGAAGCGTTGGATTGGTTCGAGGACCTGGTGGGTCAGCGGCCACCGCTGCTGGCTCCGGAACTGACCCAGTGGGTACTGCACCGGGGCAACGCACAGCGGAATGCCCGCACCCAAGGTAGCCTGCCGCTGTTGAGCTACCGTTGGCGGGTTCCCACGTGCATTGATCGGGCGGATGAGATGCTGATCGAGAAGTTGGGAAAGCAATATCGCGACGAGGCGCGTGCGGCGATTCCCGCGTTGCAGCCGTTGGCGGTCGGGGACACGATCCTGATGCGAACACCCCACAAATTGATGGGCGTCGATTTCGCCAGCGGCAAGCGGGTCTGGGTCTGGCCTCCTTGGGAAGGCGATTCGATCGATCCCTGGTCGGGTGGTGCGGACCGTCATCAGGTGCTGGCGGCACAACGTGAACAGGAGGTCCAGCAGCGTATCTGGGACGATGCGGCTCACGGTCAGATCAGCAGCGACGGGCGCTCGGTCTTTTTGGTCCACGAATTGGGCTATGCGCCGGCAGGGGCGCAGATGCCCAACCGGTTCTTTATGCTGCGGGGCGGTATGGGGCTGCGCTCATCGAGTGATGCGCGCACGACGAACCAGCTCGTGTCGCTCAGCCTGGCCAGGCAGGGCGCAGCCGAGTGGATTGTCGGCGGCGAAAGCGGTGAGGACGAACCGGCGTTGGCGGGTGCGTTTTTCTTGGGGCCACCGTTGCCGCTGGAGGGAAATCTGTATGGGATGGCCGAGGTCAACGGCGAGATCCGATTGGTCGTACTGGATGCCGCGAACGGTCGGCTCGTCTGGCAGCAGCAGTTGGCTCACGTCGAATCGCGGACGATCGAGGTGGATGGCGTCCGGCGTCTGGTGGGTGCGATGCCTTCCTACGAAGGCGGCGTGTTGATCTGTCCGACCTCAGCCGGCGCGGTGGTCGCTGTCGACCGGGCAGCTCGGTCGCTGCTGTGGGGTTATCAGTATTTGGACGCGCCGCAGCAACCTCAACACGCCGGACTGAGGGCTGCCCAACTGGCACGTCGGACCCCGCACCCCGTGGATTCGCGCTGGATCGACTCGACGGTCATCCTGGTGGACGGACGGGTGCTCGTGACCCCTGCCGAAACGGATGACTTGCACTGCCTGGACCTGCTGACTGGCGAACCGGTCTGGGAACCCCAACCGCGGGGCGAACATTTGTATGTCGCCTGCGTGCATCACGGCAAGGTCATTCTGGTAGGTCCCGAGCAGATGACGGCGATTCAATTGAAAGACGGCCAAGCGGCTTGGGAGAACCCGCTGGGCTTGGTGGACCCACCGAGCGGTCGAGGGCTGTATACCGGCCAGCACTATTTCCTGCCCACGATGGGCTCGGAGTTGCTGAAGATCGATTTAGACTCCGGTCAGATCGTCGAACGCACGATGACGTCTATCGTCTTGGGAAACCTGGTCGCGTATCGGGACGAGATCCTGTCGCATGGACCGCAGTGGTTGTCCACGTTTTACCAGAGCGAGCCCTTGCAGCAGCGAGTGGAAGAGACGCTGGCGCGGGACCCGGATGACTTGGAGGCGTTGGGGCAGTACGGGGAATTGTTACTGGCCCAAGGCAGACGGGACGAGGCCATCGAAAAACTGCGATTGGTATGCCAGCAGAGTCCGGAGAACACCATGACGCGAAGCCTGCTGGCCGACACGTTGTTGGCGGCCCTGCAAGAGGATTTCCAGGGCCATTTGAACACGGTGGACGAAATCCGGGCGTTGGTCGAACACCCGTCCCAGGAGATCCGACTGTTGCGATTGCTGGCCAGTGGCTGGCAGCAGCAAGGCGAAGTTCGCAAGGCATTCGAGGCTTATCTGGGACTGGCCGAGTTACGCGAGCAATCGCTGATGGAAAGCAGCGTCGTGGAGCGTGAAGCCGAGCAGATCGAGCGTCATTGGAATTGCCGCACGGAACGCTGGCTGCAAGCTCGATTTGCCGAGTTGCTGAGCGTGGCGGATGTCGAGCAGCGAGCGATGATGGATCAGGCCATCGGACGATGGCGAGACGCCGCGCTGGCAGAAGCGGAAATCTCCTCGATGCGACGCTTTCTCCGCTATTTCGACACCCATCCATGGGCCGGCGAGATCCGTGTGCGGCTGGCCGAGCGGCTGGTCCGGACCGGAGAATTGGTCGAGGCTCAGTTGCTGTTGTCCAGCTTAGAACATACGGCCGATGACGATCTGCAACGGCAGATGGCCCTGCAACTGGCCCAATTGCTCGAGCGGGGAAGGCAGTACGACCAAGCGTTGCACCAATACCGTGTGCTGTCGGATCGATGGGGCGATGTCGAATTCGCCGAGGGGAGCACGGGCACCGAGTTATTCGCTGCGGCGTTGGCTCGAACCGAATTTCAGGAAGCGGCCCGCCGCGCCGAACCGTGGCCGACGGGACATGTCGAAATCTCTGAATCGACGGAGCAGGTGAATCGGTACCCCAGTTATCGGCGAGTTTTCAGTTCCCGGACTCGTCAACGAACGTTCGGAGCGCCGGCCGGAATGCGAGTTTTCTACGACCAGCACCCCAACACGTTGATTGTCCGCGATGGACTCGGCAACACGATCCAGACGGTGAACCTGGGGGCGAGGCGGCTGAATACGGCCGATTTCAGCCTGATCCACGCACGCCTGCACGGCCATCTGTTGATGGTCTCGGTCGGGATGGAAGTGCTGGCGATCGACTTGATGCAAGCGGCTCGAAACGCCTCGGTTGCCGTCAAGTGGCGTCGAGAACTGATCCGACCCGCGCACGGAACGGCCATCTATCACACTCAGGTAAACGTCCACACCTTGCGACACCCCTGGGGCGACACGCGCCGGGTGTTCGCCGATCGGGAAAAGAATCTGATCGGGGTGACCGGCCCGCTGACGTACCGCGGCTTGTTCCTGATGAATCTCCGCGAACTCCTCTGCGCCGATCCGGTGACGGGCGATACGATCTGGTCGCGAACCAATCTGCCGATGGGTTCGGATGTATTCGGCGACGACGAACTGATCTTTGTCGTACCACCGTCATCGCAGACCGCCTACGTGTTCGCAGCCTTGGATGGGCAGGAACTGGGGACGCGTGAAGTGGACGAACTGGATTACCGCTGGGCTACCTCGGGACGCAACGTCCTGGCCTGGTCTCAGGCCAGCGCGACCGAACCGCTGACGCTGCGTCTGTACGATGCGTGGACGGGCGAGGAGCACTGGCGGGAGGAAGTTCCAGCCGAATCGCGAGCGACGCTGATCGAAGAAGACGAGGTGGCCTTATTGCAGCCCGATGGCCGTCTGGTGATCCGGTCGCTGGACGGGGATGCGGTGCTGGTCGAAACCGAGGTCCAACCGGAACAGGGTCTGTTGTCGCTGTACGTGATCCGCTCGCAGCAGCAGTACCTGGTGGTGACCAACCGCACGGCCCGCGTCGAACCGAATACGCCTGCCGCGTCGGTCCGATCGATTGTCAGCGGGACGGCGACCCCGTTGGTCAGCGGCCATGCGTATGCTTTCGATCGCGGCACGGGTCAGTCGGTATGGGAAGAGCCGTTCCCAGTGGATCGGTTCGGGTTCCCTGAGGATCAGCCCAGCGAGAGCCCCGTGCTGCTGCTGCTGCGTCACTATCGGCCCGATTCCACTCGAGGCACCCAGCAACATACGGCGATGCTGGCGCTGGCACGCCACGATGGGCGACAGGTCATGGACAAAGGGGACATTCCGGCTCAAACTTACACCTACGACGTGACGGCCGACCGATTGCAGCAGACCGTCACCATCGGGTTGCCGTCCAGGAGTATCACGATGAAACTGACCGACAACCCAGTGCCGGAGCCGCCCGACGCCCCGGAGGATCAGCCGGAGCAGGATGCGGCCGATTCCGATCAGGCCGACGCCAGTCGTGCGGACGCGACGAGGGCTTCGATGCCACAAGGGATGTGAAAACCAACTTTGCTTGTAGTATAGGGCGGCTGGGCCGCCAACCAAATTCGAGCTACCGCTCGGCTGGCATCGGTCGGCCTCGATCGTAATCTTGTGAAATGCTAGCATGCGGACTTGGGACTTGGGGTCGGGTGTTCAAATTTCAAAATTGGCCGGTCGAGTTCCCCTGCCTTTGGTTTGCCGTTTCCCCGGCCAATTTTGAAATTTGAACACCCGACCCCTGAGTAGTGGCCCTCAGAAGTTTGCTGGTAGTGCCGCCTTCAGGCGGTTAAAGACCTTGCGTACAAAAACTTAGGCTGCAAGCAGGGCTTTCAACATGTCGACTTCTTTGGAAAACATGGCGACGACCTCGGGGCCAGGCAGCCCGCGGTATGACGCGCTCTCGATACACAGATCGTCTTGATAACCGACTCGTTTCAAGATCGCCAGCACACGCGCAAAGTCGATATCACCCTCGTAGATCGGCGCATGGAAATCAGCGTAACGCCAGCCCATCGGCCGCTGCTGTTCACGCTGGTCCTCTGGGTACCGGATGCTCTTGCAGTGCGTGTGGAAGGTGCGTGATGCGAACTGCTCGTAGATCTCGTACAGCCGTGACAGCGGGTGCCCGAACCAGTAGAAGTTGGCCGTATCCAACGTCAGACCCAGTCTGTCGGAACCGACGCCTTCCAGCAACGGCGCGAGAAAGTCCGGATCGTTGGTCAATCGCCCGTGGTTTTCGATCGCGAACCGAGCCCCGGTTCCCTCGGTGGCCGCGATCACTTGTTTCAGCACGGCGATCGCGTGTTGCAGGAAGGCCGCTTGTTCCATCTTCCTGGGCACCACGTCGATACGAATCGCCGCCACATTCAGATCTTGTGCCACTTCGGCGATCTTCTGACACCACTGGACCTCGAATTCGGGCCGTTCTTCGAACCGGTTGAACATGCAGAAGGCCGTGATCCGCTGGCCCGAGGCCTCCATCCGTCTCTTGAGTTGCTGCCGATCGGTGTCCGTTGCTGCCGAGTAGGTTTCCTGGGGGTGGAATACTTGCGGCAACGCCAACTGCTCGTCGATGATCGCCTCCATGCCCTCGGCGCCGATACGTTCCAAGGCGGTCCACGAATCGGGCGCTTCGGTAGCCTTCAGATGCGCATCGCGAATCGTGACTCGCATCTTCGAAGCCCGTTGCTCGGCGGCAGCTTCGGTCACCAGACCGCGAGCGGCAACCCATCCGGCGCCCAACGCGGTGGCATGCCCCAGGAACTGGCGGCGTGTAGTCATCGGTTGCATCACATCATCTCCCAAGATTGCCTGATATGTCACTGATTCTCGCATGGCTATCGATACTCCGTGAAAAAGCTGTCTTACCTCATTCGGGGCTTTCAACCGCAGCCCTGTCAAAACGTACGCCGCCACCAGCAACCGATCCGCTTGGTCCCGTGGACTTCCGATAACGCCCAAATGCAACGACACCAGTCCGTGGATATCAGCCTAAGCAAATCCGTAGCAAAGTCAACATGAAGGGTGGTGAACACGCATGCCTAATCGGCTGGCCTTCCATCCGTGCCCCGGCTTTGCCATCCGTGCTACTTTTGGGTTGTGCCGATTCCGGACAGAAAGGGAACCAGTCTTCCGACCAATTGGGAGCCACTTGAAAGCTCTCGGCGCCCATGCGGTT
>SKVE01000788.1 GCA_007129635.1 Planctomycetaceae bacterium | reverse complement strand
AGACTCTCGCGTGCGTCCAACTGCAGCTTCTCTGATGCCTGCGCATCCTGCGGCGAGTGCGTGTTCAACCTTTCCGGGAAAAATCCCTCCCGCTTCTTCATGTCCGCTTCCGGCACGATCGGGCCTTCGCACTCGTACCAGTCCACCAGCAGCAGCGGAAAGATCGGGCGACCATCTTCGAGGAACAGCTTGTAGCCGATCGGACTGGGGCGATAGTCCTGGACGCGGGTGAGCAGCTTCGGCGTCGCGGCCGGGGTTGGGCCGTCGTCGAGTTTGCCGGGAGCTTCATTGATCAACTGAAATCTGCCTTGAGGCAGAAACGTCTCGAACTCGATCACGGTCGGCCCGTCCTCGGCAGCGAGTACGTCCTGGCCGACCTCCGCGCGTCGGACGCTGCTGTTCCAGAGGCTCAAACGCGGCAATCGGCCCTTGAACGATGCCAGACCGCTCAGTTGGACGCGGATGCGATACAGGCCGGGCGCGGGCGTTTGAATATGACCGTGCAGCAAGCTTGGATAGATCACCCACCGCTGCGGAGCCGGCGCCGTCTGACGATTGACCTTGGAAGGGGGTTGCTGCTCGGGAAACGCCTGCTGCAAGATGGTGTCGGCGGCCTTGAGGTAACGCTCGATGTGTGACGGCGAGAGCGTGAGCACGGCCCCGATCCGGTCGAAGCCATGCCAGCGCGGATCCTCGTCGAGAGCACCGGGCATCGTTGCGTCGTAGTGGACCCCCAGCAGGTCATACACGGTCTTTGAATACTCATCGCGGCTGAGCCGGTTGTGCGTGACTCGATCACGACGAGCCATCCGGGCGGCCCGGCCTGCGTCGATTTGTTGGGAAATCGCTTCCGAAAGTCGCCCCAGTTCGTCGGCCGAAAGTTGCGGTTCGGTCGTCGGCGGCATCTCGCCCGAGTTCAGCCGGAACAGCACCTCGCTCCACCGCTGGGCGACCAGCATGTCGGTGAAGTCGCGCGAGAGCGTATCGAGCCGGAACTGGCCCTCTTGCGTCTCCGCATTATGACAACGCAGGCAGTACTTCCCGAACAGCGACTGGACCACTTTGTCCAGATCGGCAGCCACGAGGGGGTTGGCATACAGGCAAACGGTTGCGAACGCGATCAGCCAATGCTTCATTTTCGGATACCTCGTGGGGTGCTCACCAAGGAGGCACCATGCGATTACTGCGTTGCAGATCGTCGGCTGAAGTCAGTCGTTCTTCGGGCGGCATCGTCACGAACTTCCAGCGCTCGGCTTTGACTCGCACGATGGCGCTGGGCACATAGCCAGCCAACAGTTCCACGAACTTCAGCTTCAACTGCACCCCGCTGCTGCCGAGCGGCGGCGAGTCGAGATTCTTCCATTCGACCAGCTTGGCGAACTTCCGATCGGCGCGATGAAACCAGGTTCGGCGTGTCTTGTGCGAAACCGCGACCGCAATCCGCTCTTCGCGGTCGTGCCACAGGTCGTCGAGGATCTCCTGATCGACCCCGAACAGCGTCAGCGTGACGATGCCGCCGCCGTAGTCGTAGTGCTCGATGTGATCGATCCAACCGGCCGTCCAGCGCTCGCGCTCATATTGCACGTGCCGTTGCCGTTGCCGCTCGGTCGCGAAGTCACGGCTCTCGTCGTCGATCCAAAGACTCCTGACGCGGAACTCGTCCTGCCCCCAGCCCTGCGACCAGCCGAGATTGAAAATGACCGTCATGCCCGGCTGAACCGTGGAGACATCGACCAACTGCCGGCCGCTCCAGACTTCCGTTCGCGGATCGATGTCGAAGGTGTAAGACTGGTTCAACCCATCCTCAACCAGGTGCCCCGGTTCGCCCGAGCCCGGCGGAAGGGCCGGTCGATTTTCGGCCTCGCTGGCCGCGGATTTTCCGAGCGGTTTGCTGACGATCGGTTCGAGATGAATCTTCTCTTGGACAAGGTCGAGTGATGCCACTTTCCACGCCTGGCCCCGCCGCTGATAGAAGCTGAAATCGTCTTCCAGCAGCAGCGCGTGATTCTCGGCAATCGCAAACTGCTTCTTGTCATCGGGCAGCGGCGGGATCGTCGCTTCCTCGCCTGGAGGCGGCGGCAGGAAGTAGCCATGCACGTGCGTTCCCAGCGGGAGGTCGCGCAGCTCGGCACGCGCACCGTTGTGCCAAACTGGTGCGTAAGGCAACAGAGCAAACCAATGTGGCGGGCCTGTAGAGTATCGGCCTTGATCGCCAGCCAGCCGAATGCCACCTCGGCGGTTGATGGCGTCGATGTAGACCAATTCGCCCGAGATGTATTTCCCGGACTGAGTCGGAAAGTGATGGGACAGCGATGCCGTGTCCGCGTCCGCTGCCCAAGACGCCTCGGGCAGCATGATTCCCGCCGCCATCGACGTCAGCACGCTCAAGGCCGCGCGGCGATCGATGGCCAGCGCCGGTTGGTCGTGAGTCATGATGGTTCCCCGCCGGTTATCGAAGACGGTTTTTGTGGGCGGATTGCCGAGCGACGCGCCCACCATGTCGGCACTGCTCATGATCCGAGCACCTCGGACACCGTACCGTTGCTGTCGGCAAACTTCTCGACCGGCACATCCATCTTCTGCGCCATCGTCAGCAGCAGGTTGCTGAGATGAGCCCTGTTGTTGACGGCGCTGTGATAGATGCCAGGATGCTTGTCGTACCCCTTGAACGCCTTGGTGACATTGAAGTCGAGGTGCTGACCGTGCTTGAACCCCAGCGCGGTGCCGCCGGCCAGAATAATCGGCAGGCTGGCGTTCCCGTGACTGTGGCCGTAGGCCATGCCGCTGCCATACAGGGCCATCGTCGTTTCGATCAGCGGTCCATCGGCATCCTTTACCTCACGCAACCTGTCGAGAAAGTAACCAAACTGCTGGAGATTGAACGTGTCGCTGGACAGCAGGTCGGCGAGCAACTTGGGGTTGCCATTGTGATGCGACAGCGAATGACGGTCCTGCTTCACGCCAATCTCGGGCACGGCGGGTCCGGTCCCTTCGTTCCCCGTGCTGAAGGTGGCGACGCGCGTGACGTCGGTCTGAAACGCCAGCACGAGAATGTCGTACATGGTTCGCAGGTACTCGCCGAGCCGCTCCAGAGAAATGTCTCGATTGAGCTGCGCTGCCACGCCGTCCTCGACCTTGGGCCGAGGAACTTCAAGCCACTTGTCGGCGCGCTGAGTCCTGATCTCGACCTCGCGGACCGACGTGAGATATTGCTCCAACCGACCTTTGTCCGAGGTTCCCAATTGGCGATCGAGCGCCGCCGCCTCGTCAATGACCGCATCCAGAATGCTGCCGCGTCGCTGCAGTGCGCGCCGCTGCTGCGCCACGCCACCCTGCGGTTCCTCGAACAGTTCGCGGAAGACAACGCTCGGGTTTCGCTGTGCCGGCAGTTGAATCCCGTCGGCGTTATAGGAAAGCGAGTGCCCCTGGTTGCTCAGTTCGATGGAAGCGAATCGCGTTTGCGGCGCGGTGACCGTCGCCATGAGTTGATCGACCGAGATCGTATTCCGTTCCGACTGACCGATCTTTCCGCCGGTCAGCCAGATCGTCGAGCAATTGTGATGGTGGCCCAGCCCATGCGGATGATACAGGCCACTCAGCGGCGTAATGATGTCGCGGTGCTTTTCCAGTGCCTGCAGGGGCTTGGACATTTGATAGTCTTTGCCTGCCGTCGCCATCTGGTATTCATGCGTGTTGACGCCGTTGGGCAGGTAGATGAAGACGCTGCGCTTGGGGCGGACGCCTTTGTCGGCGGCGAGCAACGGACGCATGCAGTCGAGCAGCGGCAGCGCCAGCGAGACACCGAGTCCCTTCAAGACGTGTCGACGATCGAGCAGCCAGTTTTGCGAGAGCACGTTCACCATGATGTTCCTCGTTTCTTTGATGGTTTAGTTGGTGCTGATACGAATTCGTTTTGTTTTACCGCAATCGTTCTTCCGGAGGCAGCTTTACATTTGGCCAGTCGTGGCAGCGCACGCGCAAGATTCGCCCCGGGCGGAAGCCATCTAGCAGTTCACTGGTTTTCCAGTGGATCTGAATCCCGCTGCTCCCCAACGGTGGATTGTCCAACTCCCTCAACTCAACAATCGAGCCGTATTTGTGATCGTGATCCTGCCAATACGTGCGCAGCGTCGGCTCTGCGGTCGCAACGCCGATGCCATAGGCTCGCTTTCGCTTCATTTCATCGTACAGCGACGGATCCATTCCGCCAAACAGTGTTATCGTGACGATCCCGTGACTGCCTCCGAGGTGTTCGACCTGATCGACCCACCCGGCCAGCCAGCGATGTTTCTGGAAGCGGATGTGGGCTCGCCGCTGCCGCTCAGTGGCAACGGCACGGCTCTCATCGTCGATCCAGACGTCGCACACGTGGAATTCCCGATTGCGCCACTCCGGGGAACAGGTGAGATTGACCAGGACGACCTGCTCCGCCGCAATCGCCTCCCAATCCAGCAACTCGCGACCCTTCCAGACGCGAGTCGCATTATCGATCCAAAAGCTGTGTTTCTTTTCAAATTCAAGGCCTTCCGCGCCCCCATTGGCGACGACGTTCAATCGGCCTTTGCCGCGGTCGAACTCGACCACGCGCCATACCCAGCCACGCCGCTGGAAGAAGCTGAAGTCGTCTTCCAGCAGAACGGCGTGATTGTATTTCGAACCATATTGCGGCGGACCTTGCGTTGGTGGAATCGTGTTCTCTTCTCCCTCGGGAGGCAAGTAGAACGAGCCGTGCAAATGAGAGCCAAGCGGAATGTCGCGGATCTCCGCCGGAGCACCATGGTAGTATGTCATGCCGTAGGGAAGCATGGCGAATTCGTGTGGCTGAGCCTTGTCGTATCGGTCGTCGTTGAAATCTCCATCGAGCCGCAGACCGCCACGGCGGTTGATCGCATCGACCGTGACCAATTCGCCCGCGAGGTAGTGTCCAGGCTCTGTGGGGAACTTGCCAGCCTGCAACATTTCATCGTTTTCCGCCGCCTGAGCAAATGCGTCGGACGAAATCACACCACCGGCAGCCACAGTCGCCAACATGCCCAAGGCTGTGCGGCGATCGATGCCGTGTGACGGTTGCTTGTCGTCCACAGTGTCCTCTATCGTTTCTGGAAAAGGTCTGACAGGACCAGGTTTTCAAGGATCGTACGCAGGCGATAGTCATCCAGCTTGCTCTTGGCGGCGATCGCCTTGATTGCCGGTTTGTCGTCGACGGTGATCACGCGCCGCAGCGCATACGTGGCCAGTTGCTCGATGAATGCTTCGGCGAACCGGTCGATGTCCTCGACCAGCAGACCTTTAAACTCGTCGGGCCCTTGAAATGTCTTGCCGTTGGGTAGTGTCCCGCTGGCATCCACCGCCGGATCATCCCCGATCCCGCCTTGGACTCGCTCGCGAATCCGCCAGCCGCCAATGGCATCGTAGTTTTCGAACGCGAAGCCGAGCGGGTCGATCCTGGCGTGACACGAGGCGCACGTGGTGTGCGTGGCGTGAGCTTGAAGCTGATCGCGAATCGTCGCCTTCGGTTTGTCGTCTGGCGTCGGCTCAAGCGGCTCGACGTTCGGTGGCGGGGGAGGGGGTGTGCGTCCGAAGATCGCTTCCGACACCCATACGCCCCGATGTACCGGGCGATGCCGTGTTCCGTCCGAGGTAAGTGACAAAATCGCCGCTTGCGTCAGCAGCCCACCGCGGTGGTCCTCCGGACGCAACGTGACTTTGTGAAAGCCGGAACGGTTGAGTTGTGGGAGCTGATAAAAGCTGGCCAATCGCGGGTTGATCATCGTCCAGTCGGACATGAGGAACTCGCGCAGCGGCAGGTTCCTTTCGAAGACCTCGGCGAAGTAGGCCTGGGTTTCGAGCACCATGCTCTTTTCCAGCCACTTGTCGTAGTCTGGATAAAGTCCGGGATCGGGCGGGAACATGCCGACGCGGTGCAGTTGCAGCCACTGCTGGGGAAACGATGCCACGAAACGCCCGATCCTGGGATCGGACGTCATT
>SKVE01000060.1 GCA_007129635.1 Planctomycetaceae bacterium | reverse complement strand
CATCCCCATGAAAAACGGCGTGTGGTCCAGCAGGTACGATCCGATCGTCAGCGGCCCATGCGCGGCGGCGAAGCGGATTTTGTGTCCCGCAGCGTGAATGGTTGGCAGATTCTGCTGGATTCGCGAAATGATCAGCGGCAACAGGCCGTCGGTGCGCACGTCGGGCACCTGCAGATCCGCGATGTCTTCAAAATCTGGCAACACGGGTTCACATGTTGGGAAGCCGTCTTGAGGCCAAACGCATTTGGCCCCGAACGAGGGCGGGTTGGAGATCATCCCGAATTCGGCCCAGAATCCGGGTAGCCAGAACACATCGGGAAACTGCTGGACGGCTTGCAGATTGGCGTCCAGCCATACTCGGCTGTCGGTCAGGTAATCGATCAGACGGATCTGTTGCAAACCGGCGAACCACGGGCCATCGACCAGAAAGCCTGTCGGTACAGGATCCATCGACTGTCCGTCCAGGATCTGCAGCAGGACAGCCCATTGCTGATCGGTCATGGCACCGGTTCCTCGGCTTTGCACCGTTCGAGAAATAACTGACGCACTTTCTGCCCCCTCACCCTGCCCTTTCCCACGAGGGGCGAGGGGACATTGGACAGTTATTTTTCGAACGGTGCTTATTTCAAAGTTGCCAGGGGCTGCGCATGGGGCGCGACAGGAAGGCGTTCGCCTGGTCGTCGTCCGGAAACACTTCGCGGTCGGGATCCCATTTCAATTTGCGTCCCAGTTTGATTGCGATGTTGCCCAGGTGGCAGATCGTCGCCACGCGATGCCCGATATCCACGGGGAAGTACGGGTCCTTGCGGCTCTTCACACAATCCAAGAAATCGCGGTGTTCTCCCGCCGGATTCGTGACCAGATGGACTTCATCCGGCCCGATCACCGAGTTCAAGATCTCGTCGGAACTGGCCTCCAATCTGGCTCGCCAACCCCGGTTGCCCACCCAGCCATCGGTCCCGATGAACTTGATGCTCGGGTTGCCCGGTGTGCATGTCATCACGACTCCATTGGCATAGGTGTACGTGACATCGTAATCCTTGACGGTATCGAACAGCCCGCCTTCCCAATGCGTTCCTGTTCCCTCGATTTCCACGGGACCGGTCAATTCGGTATCGTTGCCCCATTGAGCCGTATCGAACAGATGCGTGCCCCAATCGCAGATGATGCCGCCCGAATAGTCCCAGATCCACCGGAAGTTGAAGTGGACGCGATGCGGAGTGTAGGGTGCTTCGGGCGCCGGACCCAGCCACATGTCGTAGTCCAGTTCGGGCGGTACGGGTTGCGGCGTCGGGTCGCCGGCATGGGTTGGTTGTTTGGGCAGGATCACTTCGATCCGCTGCAGCTTGCCGATCCGCCCATTGCGTACCAGTTCTGCCATCCGATGGTACACTTCCACTGCCCGATCCTCGGTGCTGGTCTGGAATACCTTGCCCGCCTGGCGGACTCGCTGGACCAGGATCTTGCCTTCGTCGATGGTCAATGTCGGCTTTTCACACTGGACATCTTTTCCCGCCGCGACCGCCATGACGCTCATCAGCGTATGCCAATGATCGGGGGTGGAAATCATCACGGCATCGATGTCCTTGCGGTCCAGGATCTCGCGAAAATCTTTGGTAGCCGAACAATCCTGGTTGCCATATTTCTGGTGGACCTGCGTCTGGGCCTTGGTCAGATGATTGCTATCCACATCGCAGACCGCCAGGACCCGAGCGTCGGGCTGCTGCAGGTAGGCTCGCAGATTCCAATGGATGCCGTGGCTTCCGGTCCCGATGAAGCCGACGGTAATCTGATTGCTGGGCGCTAGCGCGCCGTCCCGACCCAGCGCCGAAGACGGCACGATCGCCGGCATGGCTGCCAGCATCCCTCCGGCAGCCGTCGCACCGCGCAAAAAGCTTCGCCGATCCATGCGATTCACCATCCCCATGCCCCCCTATTCCACTCTGGATTCGAGACATTCCCACCGATGATCGACGAACGGTATTGAGCGCCCGTCGTCACCGATCCCGTACCTTTATCCTAACGCGATCGGTGACTTAAAAGAAAGTGGGGTTCCGGATCAACGTTTCGGGATGACAGCGATGGCTTCCATCTCGCACAGCAGTTCCGGACGGCAGACGCCCGCTTCGACGAACGTGTTGGGCAGTTTGCTGATGCCCCATTCTTCCAGCACCAATTCGTACAGTTCCAAGTACTCGGCGCGTTTCAGGAACGACGCGGCTTGCGTCAGATTAGCAAAGGTCGCTCCTTGAGCTTGCAGCAGTTCGCGGATGTTCAGCAGCATCCGTTCCATCTGCTTACGAACGTCGCCCACGTGCACCGTGACGCCATATTCGTCGATACTGGCCGTTCCCGAGATAAACAGCATCGTCTTGTCCGGCAGATCGACCTTCATGCCTCGTGCGAACGACGAACCGTATTCGGCCGCCTCGTTCAACGTCGGTGTGTGCATCAATTCGACCGTCGCTTCCTCCGGGTTCAGCACGGCATACAGGTCCATGCTGCACTGAGCTTGCAGAGGCCATAGCGTGGCTTCGATCCCCGTGCTGGCCGGCAGTCGCTGGACCCCTTCCCGTTGGAAAAACGCGTTGCGCGACAGATTGAAATCGGCGTACGTGTTGTCGATGTCGTACAGATAGCACCAGGTACGCAGTACGTCGGGGAAACGCACGCCATGCTGAGCCAGCAACGCGGCACATTTTTGGAACATTCGATCGCTCTGCTGGCGGAACGTGCCGGGGTCTTGTTTGTCGTTCAACACTCCATTGATGTCCGCGATGTACAGATGCTGGCAACCGGCGATCTCCAGCAACTTGGCTGTCGTGCCCGTCGCCCGGTCATGGATCGTCCGCACCGACACCGACCCCGGCGATTTGGGTGCGACCGCGTAGATCTGCATCTCCAGCTTTTGAGTCCGACGACAGGGCGGTTGCTGGATGTAGGTGGTCGCCGGTAATTCCTCCTCGGGAATGCCCGCCTGATAATAGGCTTCGGCGCGAACCCGTTGGAACGTGTCCATGTCGCAAGAAAAATCTTCAAAAAAGACTCGCTCTAAAATGACGTGCGATGTCTCCGAACCCGCCTGCTGTAACAATCGAGGCAAACACTGATAAAAGCGCCGTACCTGATACTCGAAGTCCGCATCCTGATGGTCGGACAACACGGGAGCACAACGAAAATAGATCTCTCTCGCGTAACGCGTCTCGATCACCACCACTTCGCCACTGCAAGTCTCCTTGCTGCAAGGCTGCTCGACTCGCAAAGGCAAACTATGGGCGGTAGACGTTGCTAGACTCATGTCGTGTCCTCCTCCGGGGTTCTGAATGGGGTTGGTGGTGCCAAGCCCGCCGAGATCTCTGCTGGTCATCGAAACGATCCAGCGCGGAACCGGTCATGGCGAGCACTCGCTTCAGGCGGGATTCCAACAGGTAGGTGTGCGTCTGACGAATCAACAGGCCGATTCCATCTCGGCCGATGCTCGCCAGACAATTAAACAGGATCTTACAACACGCATGTATTGAACCATGAATCCCCATTGCTTGCAAACCCTCTGGATGGCTATTTGCCTCCACTATTTCGAGCCTGTAATGGGCTTCATAAGGCATCAAACGGGCAAAAGCAGCTCTTTTGGGTTTTTAATTTTCGCCGGAGTGGTCTCGACTGCCATCGCTCAATTGTTTTTTGCTTCTTGACGGCGGATTCCGAGCATGACGGGGATGGGGCGAGGCCCGGTGCGATCGGAGGGGCGATTTTGCAGCCGCAGGTGGCCTTCGTTGTCCTCCAGCAGCATAATACTGCTGCCGCCCCCGTCCAAGTTGATGGCGTCGTGGCAACCGAGTTCCACCATCAAATCGGCCAGCTCGCGCTGACTCATGCCTTCGCTGACCTTCGGCTGGCGACCATCGACGACGACCAAGGTCAGCCAGCGTTGTTGGCGATCGATACCGACCGCGGTTCGCGGATGCAGGTCCCGACCACCGGCGGCCACCATCTCACCTCGATGGATCAATCCACCAAAGCCTGCGGCCGCTTGCCGAACTTTTCGAATCTCTGGCCGTTGATCCACTCGAACTCGGCCCTCTTTGTCGACCCAAACATTCCAATGACCGTCTTGTGGCGGGCTTTGTTCATTGCCGTCGCTGACCGCCCAGCCCGAGATGTCGCACCCCAAACCGGCGATGTACGGTGTCCGGATTCCATCGGTGGTCGGCGGGATCATCCGCCACGGGTTCGTGTTGACGGCGGCGACCAGCCCTGCATCGCGGACCAAGGCGCGGGGATGAGTCAACTCGGCTTCGATGGGGCCGTCGCCATCGGGATCCTTGCCGATGACCACCGCCAGCTCAAACCCGGGTGCATGCAGGTCGTAGCGCAGCACTTGGATGCGTAACGGCCGCGGTTCGGTAAGGGTGATCGATTCGTGGCGGATCGCTTCCCGCAAGGCCGCGCGACTCTCCGCCCGTCGCTCGACCGACTCGTCCGCGCCAGCCGTCAGGCACAGAACCACAAGCACCAGCATCGCGACGTTGGCGAGGCTCGAGACGATCGCGCTGCTCTGACGCGCGAGCCGTTGATTGGGGCCGAGTCGTTCCGGGGCCTCAGCAAACCACCCGTTGCGAATCCATCGATTTGTCATGACCTGTCTCCCTGTTGCTGCTTTGCTGTATCGCAAGCGAGATACTCCATCCGCCAGGACTCGGCCGACCTTTGCTCGCGCGTCAAGCGGATTTCGCCGTCCAACCGTTGCCCGAGTAATCGGATGTGCAGCGAATGGTCGTTGCGTTGGACCCATTGGAATCCCCCCTGATCCCAACGATGGACCGAGCCGCGATTGCGGGACACGGGTCCTTCGTAGGTCAGGTAGGCCGGGCGATGATCCGGCAGCATCTGGACCTGGGCCACACAGCCGTGCTGGGGCAACGCCGGCAGAGCCCAGGTCCGCAGGATTTCGCCGTCTTCCAGCATCAGGTCCCAATGGGTTGGCCGACCCGAATCTGCGGGCATCTGATGCCACAGGATCACATAGCGGGGCATAACACCGCATCCCCTGACCGATTTCGCTTCGACGCTGACGGTCAAGCCTCCAGTTCGACTTGCACTCCACCGGCGCGAGCCGAACGGAGACAGGCATCCAGGACTCGCTGCGTGGTCAGACTGATTTGACCCCAGGTCGGATCGATCTGGCCGGCCAGCACCAATCGGGCGAAAGTTTCGAACATCCTGGTTTCTTGGGCATTGCTGTTCGCGTTGCCATACTCGGGCACCGCTACCTGGCGCGTGTGGTCCTCCATGTTGAAATCGCAACACTGGATATTGAAGACGGAATTGCTGACTTCGAATCGCAGTTCGGGAGCAAAAAACGGCAGCACGAAATCCCGCACGTGGAGGTAACCTCGCGTGCCGCTGATGTTGGCCCACTGCTGATGCTCGGTCAAGAACGAGCAATAGAAGCTGGCACTGACTCCGTCCGGGTACAACAATTCCGCAGAGAACTCCGTCGGGATCGGTTCGGGACTGCCTTGCCCGGCCTGTTGAGCCAGCAGTCGTCCGCAGACCGCTTTGGGCAACTGTTCCCGCATGATCCACAAGGTGAACCGCAGGTTGTACCAGCCCAAATCACCCAAGCAGCCGAGCGGTTCCAGGCCGCTGTGCATGCGGATGTTTTCCTGCAGGAATTCGTCCGAGCCGCCAAAGCTGAATTGGGACGTGATCCGCTTGATCCGGCCGACGCTTTGGCCATCGTCCAGCACCTGGCGGATCGCATCCAGTCGCTGGCTGTGCATGAACATGACCCCGTCCATGAATTGGACATTGTGTTGCCGGCAGGCATCCAGGATCTCTTGGACCTCGGCCGCATCCTTCCCGACCGGTTTTTCGCACAGGATATGCTTTCCGGCCTCGGCCGCTTTGATGACCCACGCAGTACGAGCCCCCGTCGGCAGCGGCAGGTAGACGGCGTCGATCGTCTGGTCGGCCAGCAATTCTTCGT
>SKVE01000486.1 GCA_007129635.1 Planctomycetaceae bacterium | reverse complement strand
TGGCCCACCATCGGTTCCTGCGTCAACCGAACATGGACCGGTTCCGCCCGATCCTAGAGCGAGTCAGCCAGATCAGCGAGGACGCGGACGTGGTCAGTCGGGCTCGACGGTACCAGTTGGGGCTGTAGACCCCATCGTTGCCTAAGAAGTAGGAGCTTGATGCAACGTGGCAGTCAACCCCAACGTTGCATCCTGATTGTACCCGCTGATGTTCCTTCTTCCGATCAGGAATCGCTGCCAGCTTCCAGTTTCCGGACGGCCTGGCCAGCCGCCTCTCGTACCATCGGATCGGGGTCTTCCTGCAATTGCTTCAGGCGCGGCAGGGCTGGCAGGGCATCTTCGCCCAAATTCCCTAGCGCGGCTGCTGCTTCCGCGCGAACGAGGGCCGACGGTTGTTCCAACGCGGCGATCAAACGCGGCGCGATCGCTTGGATAATCTCCCGATCGTCGGGACGAATCTGCAGCAACGCCCACCACACGGGTCCTGATTCCGCAGGATCCAAATGCTGCAGACAATCACGCAACGGTCCCACCGCATTGGCGGCCTCGGCTCCAATCTTGCCCAAGGCATAGCAGGCCGTCCCTCGGATATCGCTATCGTCTGAATCCAAGGACTTGATCAGTTCCTGGACCGCGGGAGCCGCCGCAGGACCGATCGCGGCCAAGGCCATCTGCGTTTCCACGCGGAACGCTGCATCGTTGGCGTCGGACACCGGTTCTTGTAAAGCCTCCGTAAGCGCGGGGACCGCCTCCGCCGCCTCGGGGCCCAGCCGATACAGCAATCGAGTCGCGAAGTGACGCAATTCAGGGTTCTTCAACGCACCTGAGATGCGATCGACAACCTTCGGACCGATCGAGGCGAGGGCATCCAACGCATTTCCGACCACCTCCGGATCCGCATCCTTCAACATGGCGACCAGCGCGGGGGCCACCAGATCGGCATGTTCGCCGAAATCGGCCAGCGCTCGAGCAGCAAAACGGCGAACCTGAGGATCGTCCGCGGCCAAGCCAGCGACTAGCGTCGCCGCAGCGTACTTGACGACTCGCTGCTGGTCCGGGTTGATTTTGGCCAAAGCCCACAGGCTGATCTTTTTCAAAGTCCGTTCTTCGCCGCGAGCCGCGTCGACCAACGCCCGATTCGCCTCGTCGGTCTTCGCACCGATGCTGCCCAACGCGAAAGCGGCCGCGTAGCGAGCGCCCATGATTTCGTCCGATTCCAATCGCTGGACGATCGCCGGCACCGCCGCCGCAGATTTTGGACCGATCTCGCCCAGAGCGATCAAGACTTTGATTCGCAATTCGTGTTCAGGATTATCCAGCAACGGGATCAATTCAGGCACCGCATCTGCGGCCGCTGGACCGATATCACCGGCCAACACCACTCCCCAGTAGGCCAAATCCGGCCTCTTGAGCAGATCGCGAACCCGAGGGACCGCCTGTTCACCAAACTCGGCAAAGGTCTCCAACGCCGGGACGATCACCGTCGCGTCGCCTTCCAACAGGAGGCGTTCCAGCACCGGTTCCATCTTCTCCGGATCGGGGTCGATCGCCTGCAACGCCTCGATCGCAGCCCGCCGCACCGCTGGATTCTCGTTGAACACGGTCTCCAGCAACGCTTCCGCAGCCGGTTCGGCCGACGGACCAATGCTCTCCAGCGTGGTGGCCGCGTAGACGGCCACCTGGGGATCTGGGCTTCTTAACAAATCGATCAAGGCGGGTATCGCCGGGACCGCCTTTTCGCCCAGCTTGCTCAATTGGTCCAACGCACTGCGAGCCTCGCTTCGATCGGCGCTGGACAATTGTTCCACAAGTGCGGGGACGTCTGCCTGCTGCCCACCGACGAAACCGGGCGTCAGGCAGCCAACCATTACCAAGGCAAAGCAGAATAAACGTTGCATAATCATCCTCATTCCAAACATGGGGGGCATCTCAATCTGTAGCGTATGCAGGACATCGCGAACGGACTCACTTCAGAACGTACCTCGCACTTAACTGGTAGAACCAAGCAGCTCCACTCCCAGACCCTCGATGAACGTCCTGGTCTGCATGTATTCCTGAGGCGGATAATCGCGGATACGGCTTCTGAGCGTCTGCTGCATTTCGTTGGTCAACTGACGAATATCCGTTCGCTGCTGCATATCCAAATGACCGGAAATCGCTCGTTCAGCAAACAACGATTCCAAAGCCTCTCGATACTCGGCATAGATCTCTTGCTGCAAGATCGGAGGCCAGACGATCTGCCCCGTGAAAGGGTCCAATTCACTGGCGCTCAATCGGCTGGGCGCTCGAGCTCGTGCAAACCTTGCCAGGTCGTCCTGCGACGCCTGAGGTCGGCGATTTGCTTCCCGCGCCTCGCGATTGATCCGACGCCGATCAAAGTACGCTTCCGTGCCAAAGACCCGGTTTTCCATGTTCATGCGAGTCGCGGTCTGCATGTTGATGGTCGCCTCGGAGTTCAACAGATTCGCCATACCGGCAGACCGAGTCAGATCTGCCATACCGCGTGCCATCCCCTCTTCAGCGGTAGAAGCGTGGTGAGAGCCACCCCACGCCCCCCAAAGGCCGGGTACCATAACCGCCCCCGTGTCTTGGGCCCACAGGACACTCGGCATCATTAGCCACGACACCGTAAGAACCGACAACCATATCCTCATGACAACACCTCAAAATCTACCTATTTGGTGGGCATTTGACCTACAGATCGCGAGTACCGTTCGAATAAAGCGGGCAGCGTATCGACGGCGAGTGAATCTCCCATGTCCCGTTGACACGGCAGTGTTTCGGAAGAGTCATTTACAAGGAGCAATTCGGCATCCTCTAAAACTGGGGTTTCCCCAACCTGCGAAACCTGCCTCTATCATAATGTCTGGCCAAAGCGATAGGAATAGTCCCGAATGCGAAAATTGCCACAAAGTCAGCCGGTGCTGGGAACCGACGCGGTACAGCGAGTAGATCCAGCAGCAGATTCGCTGCCGTCCCGCTCGATTGATTTTCACCGTAACACTTGATGGGCAAAAGGTTTGAGTCAAGTGTCACCCCGAACCCAAGACGCTGTTTTGCCATCGCCTGCAGAAGATTCTGGCCGCCGCCGTGCTTGCTCGGTGGGTTGCCGATGCTCTGCACCAGCGAGTTGGACCGCAGATGCTTGACAGCCGGAGACGAACGACTTATCGTCGATTTGCGGTATTTGAACGGTTCGCCTGTGGCTTGTAAGGGAGACAACGATGCGCTGGTATCGAGCAGGATTTGCAATGGTCTTGATTCTCGGAGTCGGGCTGATCTTTAACGGGTCACAGAGCGGTGTGGCGGATGAAGGCACCAGCAACTCGGTTACGACCGTGATGCTGCCGGTCGAATCGACACCACAGCAAATGCTGGAGGACAGCTTGGTTCCGGGCGGGGTCATCGTGCACGTGGGCTGCGGCGACGGCCGGACCACGGCGGATCTGGTACGAAACCCGCAGGATCGGGTGCAAGGGCTTGATCAGGATGCGACATCGATCGATCAAGCTCGGCAGCAGGCTTTGTCGCTGGGACTGGACGGACGGTTGAGTTACAGGATCTGGTGCGGTGAGCGATTACCGTACGCCGATCATTTGGTCAATGTGTTGATCTGGGACGCAGCAGCGGGTCTGCCCGACTTGGACGAGGTCCGGCGGGTTATGGCGCGTGGCGGCATCGCGTACCTGGGCTCGGACGATGGATGGGAGAAACAGATCCAGCCTTGGCCGGAGGATATCTGTCAATGGACGCACTTTCGTGCCGATGCTGGTGGTACTGGTGCAAATCGCGATCAGCGAGTTGGTCCGCCGAAACATCTGCAATGGGAAGCCGGACCGCGTGTGATGCGCAGCCACGAGATCGAAAGCGGCCTGTCCGGAATGATCACCGCCAACGGGCGGTTGTACTACATCATCGACGAAGGCCCGATCGGGATCACCGACTCGCGCTTTCCTGCTCGCTGGTCCCTAGTTTGTCGCGATGCATTCAACGGAGTCACATTGTGGAAGCGATCGCTTCCCAACTGGGGGTGGCAGGCGTGGCTCGCAAAAGGCCGGGAGAACGTGCCGCGGCAATGGCTTGGCGTTCGGACCCGGCCTGCCGACGTGGACCGATTGATGGCAGCCGAGGGCGATGTGCTGTACGTAACGCTCGGTTTTGGAGCGCCGTTCAGCGCGCTCGACGGCCGCACTGGCGAAGTCCTGCGGACTTATCCGGAAACCGAAGGCGCATCGGAGCTGATCGTGCTGGACGGTGTGCTGCTGGTCCGCACCGACCAGCCCGAACCGGCCGTCCTGGCGCTGAACGCCGACGACGGGCAACTTCTGTGGCGTCATACGGCGCGACCGATCATCGCTCGCTCGTTGGCGGCCGCCGCAAATCGCGCGTTCCTTCACACACGCGATGAACTGGTCGCTTTGGATCTGAGCACGGGTGATTTGTTATGGCGACAGGAAACGCAACTGCGTCCGGCGATGGTGGTGGCCACCGAGCAGACGGTCCTGGTCGTGCAATCCCAGACGGTCTGGGCGTTGTGTGCCCAAGACGGGGAGGTCCGCTGGAAGAGCCCCGGAGTGCAGAGCCGTGGTCGAGCTCCGGATCTGTTTGTTGTGGACGATCGAGTCTGGTACGGCCGGCCTCATTTTCACGCGCGAGACCTTCGTACCGGAGAAGTCGTGCAAACGATGGAGCTGGATCAGGTGTTGGAATCGGGCCATCATCGCCGTTGCTACGCGGATAAAGCCACACCGAACTTTATGATCAGCGGCGAACGAGGCAGCGAGTTCCTGGACTTGTGCGACGACGATCACTCGCGTCACAATTGGATTCGCGGCCCCTGTATCCACGGCATGCTGCCGGCCAACGGTCTGTTTTACGTCCCACCGCATCAATGCTTCTGCTACCCGGCGGTCAGGATGGACGGATTCTTTGCGGTCGCCTCGCGATCGGCCGCGGTCCCCTCGTCGCAACGGCCGCGTCGGGAACAAGGCCCGGCGTACGGCCAGCCCAGCGTTTCCCGCCAGGTGACGTCGGAGGATTGGCCAACGTATCGGCAGAACGCTTATCGAGGCGGTTCGGTGACAGCGGATGTCCCCGGGGAACTGCAGACGGTCTGGTCGCACCAACTGGGCGGGCGACTCACCCAAGCGGTCGTCGCCTATGGCAAGGCGTTCGTGGCTCAAAAAGATGCCGGTACCGTGCATTGCCTGGACCTGAAGACGGGGGATCGATTGTGGAGTCGATCGGCGGCGGGCGGTATCGATTCACCGCCGACGTTGGTCGACGGATGGGTCATCTTCGGCTCGCGCGATGGGAACGTTTACTGCCTGCGCGCTGACGACGGCCAACTGGCTTGGCGGTTTCACGCGGCGCCCGAGGATCGTCAGATCGTGTCCTACGATCGACTGGAATCCGCTTGGCCAGTACACGGCAGCCTGTTGCTGCTCAATGGACTGGTCTACGGCACATCGGGAAGATCGGGATTTCTGGACGGTGGCATCTCGCTGTTCGCCCTCGAACCATCCAGCGGTGAACTGATCCACGAAACACGCCTGGAAGGTCCATGGCCCGATATCAGCCAGCCCAGCTACCCGTTCCACAAAGATGGATACCGGACGGACGTGCTGACCACCGACGGGCAATACCTGTACATGGGACGGACTGCATTGGATCGCGAGCTGGTCGAAGTCGACGCGGAACGACTTCAGTTGGTCGGCACGCAGCGCGGCGATCAACTGGAATACCGGATCATGCCCGGGATGCGACTGGTCGCCACGGGCGGTTTTCTGGACGATACGTTCTGGAATCGGACGTGGTGGATGTACTCGTACGTCTGGCCCGGTTTCCATTACGCCCAGCAAGCGCCGAAGAGTGGGCAGATGCTGGTATTCGACGATGAAAACACTTACACGGTCAAACACTACGCGACGCGCAACCGGCACAGCCCCATGCTGTTCCCGGGCAGCGGTTACCTGGTCTTTGCCGATCGGAACGACAATGAACCG
>SKVE01001001.1 GCA_007129635.1 Planctomycetaceae bacterium | reverse complement strand
TTGGCCGAAAAATTCTTAAGTGTCTATTCCCAGCAAGCCCGCCGCCCGGTACGTGAAATCTCCTTTTCCGCCCTGGATGCCATGATGGCTTACGATTGGCCCGGAAACATCCGCGAGTTGCGAAACTGTATCCAGCGAGCCGTTACGCTGTGCCGCCACGAATCGCTGGACGTCGGCGACTTGCCGGATATGATCCGTCAAGCGGTCGACGTCCCCGCCCACACAAACCCAGTTCCTCACATCACACCTGTGCGGAACGAGTTGGATTCAGCACGTCAGCATGGCGAACGCCAGCGGATTATGGAAGTCCTGGCCAAAAACGATAACAACCGCACCCAGGCCGCCAAGGAACTGGGTATCAGCCGTGTGGCTTTTTACAAGAGACTCCGCAAATTCGGAATCATCGAAACCCCAGTTTGAGCGAACCCCTTGAGATTTCAGAAGCGAGGCCGACGGGACTCGAACCCGCAACCACTGGATCGACAGTCCAGTACTCTAACCAATTGAGCTACGGCCCCAATCGCTTGTGATGGGCAAATTATACAAATCGTGAAAAGGCTTGCAAAGGGGCTTGGCAGAAATTTTCGGAGCCAAGCAAAGCATGGGGGCATTCCAAGCGTAAGTGGCATTCTACAAACGACTTACGCCAGCGACTTCCTTCCGGATCATTCGAGTTCCCGACGCAGCGCCGTGAAGCGTTCGTACATGACATCCAGGTATATTTGAGCTTCGTCCAACGGCATCACCAACGGTGGACTGATGCGGAGCACTTTGTTCGCCAAAGGGCCCAGCAGATGGACGGCCCTGCCCGAATCGTCCCCCACGTAACAGGTGCGAACGCAATGGCTGGCGACCTCGGCCGCCGAGTGACTCCCGAGCGGAGCACACTCGATGCCCCAAACGCACCCTTCGCCTCGAACGTATCGGATCAGCCCCGTTTCCTTCAAGCGACATAAGCCTCGTTCAAGTAACTCGGCCAATCGTCTGCCGCCGCCGATGACATCCGCCGTTTCGAATTCGTCCAGGGTCGCAACCACAGCGGCGCTGGACAACGGATTGGCACTCCAGGTGTCCGAACCGGCACCGTACCCAAGCGTTCCGAACACATCCGATCGCCCTACAGCCGCACTGACAGGGACCCCATTGCCCATCCCTTTGCCCAGACAGACGATGTCCGGCTCGATCCCGTAATGCGTGTAGGCATACATCGGACCGGTGCGTCCGAAGTTCGATTGGATTTCGTCCAGGATGAAGATGATGTCATGCCGGTTGCAGAATCGCTGTAGCAATTGGAGATACTCGGGCTGTGGGTGGTACGAACCTCCACCGCCCAGGTAGGGCTCGGTGACCAAGCAGCAGAATCGGCTTCCATATCGGTGGTGCAGATCGTTCAGCTCCTGTTCATACCGGGCCAGATCGATCGGCTGGCGGCGACGTTGGACGTCGCAGCATTCGTCGATCGGAAACCCGAAGAAGCGGACGCGTGGATCGCGTTCCGCATCACACTCGGTTCCCGTAATCGCACCGGCCAGTCCTTTTTTGCCGTGGAAACCGTGGCGGGGAGCCAGGATCATTTGGCTGCCTGGCTGCCGCGCCATCGAAGCCCAGATGGCTTTTTGGATGGCTTCGCTGCCACTGGCTGCCCACAGGATCTGTTCCATGCGGCCACCCCCCGGTTCACGTCGCATGTTCGCCAAAAGTCGCTCGTTGGCCAACAGCTCGATCTCCGTGGCAGCGTTGTACGAGGTCAAAGGAACGATCTGCTGGAATTCCTGAGTCGCATCGATGGCGGACAGCCCAAGGTAATCCAGCACGCGATGCCACCAGCGAGTTGGATTGTGCCCCAGGTTGGCGACCAGGACGCCCGACGTGAAATCCGCCAGTTTTCGACCTTCCGGAGTCCAGTGGTACGAGCCAGCACTCTTGGCGAGAAAAGCCAGCGAGGGCGTGTAGGTGCGCATGCTGCGAGGTTCCGTCGCGCGCAGACGACAGCGAGCTTCGTTGGAAGCGTTTTCGCCGTCGTAGCGGATGCTGTTGGCGGACTCGGCGTCGTGCTTGGCGTCGTGTTGGTTCATCGGTTTGCTTCTGTCAACGGGTTCCATCGTTCGCAATTCAAACCGTTCAAACATAATGGATCATCCCATCGTTTTCCAGCCGGCTTGAACTGTCGTAACCGCTACTTTCCGCAGGGTCCCCCTGACGATCCGTCATCCCTGAACTTTTTCTGATCGTTTCGAACGCGTGGATCGTTGATCGTCGGGTAATTTTCCTACAGAGGTACTTGTGTTGTTGGAGGGAGAAAATGAAACGCAAGCTGATGATCTTCGTGTTAGTATTCGGTGCCTGCTCTGGTTACTGGCTGGCCTTCCCCCAGGAAACCCGCGGGCAAGGCCCGGTCATCGCGACGGGGGAACTGCGTCGGCAGATTTCGGCGACGCCGATTGTCGCACGTCCGAATCGACCTTTGCACGTCTACGGCAATACGGTTCGCCGCCGCCACCATCGCAGTGTCAGTGCTCCGACAGGTGGCGAGGTGGTCCGAGCATCCCGCGCGGGGACTGGCCGTCGGTAAACGTCAGACGAAAGCCGAAAAGACGACTGCTTTCACACGTCGAAGCTTCGGGTTACGAATCATCCGGATGAAGGCAGGCGGCTGGCTGGACTTCCTGCCACATTTGGGCGGCGGTCATCTGTGCCGAAACCGGGATGCGCAGGATACTCGCGCCGCGCTGGCGGTACCAATCCACCAACGGCGTCGTGCGCTGGTCGTAGATGCTCAACTTCTTTCGCACCGCAGGCAATAGATCATCGATTCGCCCTACTCGATCGCCTGCGGGGTCGTGTTGAATCCTCAACAGCACGGTACGAGCGTCGCAATCGAGGCAGACGACGGTCTGGACCGCGACCAGATGCTGCATGGCGTCGGCTTGGCCGGTGTGTCGCGGCAGACCGTTCAAGATAATCCGCGTGCGATGGTCGGCATGACGCTGCGTCAAAAAGCCAAGCAGCATTCGTTCGGCGATCGGGAAATCCTGATCTTCCAGCAACACGCCATGCTCCAGCACGCCGCGCAGAAACTGGATGTCCTGCGACGACACGCAATCCGGCGGCAGTTCGTTGCGGACGGCCTTGCGAAGGTTCTCCCCAAAGTCAAAGTGAAGGCATCGTTGTCCGGCCCAGCCGTGCAGTTCGATCCATTGGCCCAACGGCGTTTTGCCCGCTCCGGTCGGCCCGAGCAGCAACACGCCGGGATAGGCAGTCCCGGCCATCAATCAGCGACCTTTTGCATGGCATCGCGGATGACATCCAGGACGCGGGGACGCACCTGGTCCAGTTCGCCCTCCACAAACGCACCAGCAGCCGCCTTGTGACCGCCGCCGCCAAAATGCTCGGCGATCTGACTGCACTGCACGGCACAACGACTGCGGAAGCTCAGCTTGAACCCGCCGGTCGCTTGCTGGACGAAGATCACAGCAAACTCGGTACCGGCGATCGCCAGCGTCATGTTGATGACGTCCTCGGTATCACTGGGCAGCGCCCCGGTGTGTTCGAAATCTTCGTTCAGAACGTAAGTATGCGTCAGACGTCCGTCCAGTTCCGAGATCACTCGAGCCAAAATGACCCCTCGCAAGCGGACTCGTCCCACCGTATCCTGCTCGTACAACTGGTTGTAGATCAACTCCGGACGAACCCCCGCATCCAGCAACTCAGCGGCGTCTCGATACGTGGCGGCTGATGTCGAGGGGAATCGGAACCAGCCGGTATCGGTGGCGATGGCCGCGAATAGGGCGTTGGCGATTTCGGTCGTCAGCGGCACGCCTAACTGTTTCGCCGCTTGCAGCACCAGGGTGCCAGTCGCTTCGGCCTGGGTATCCTTGAACGGTTCGGCGTCCAGGTCGTCCCCACTGACGTGGTGGTCCACGATGATTTTTTTTGCCTGGCTGGCTCGGAGCACGTCGCCCATCGGACCCAACTGGGCCCAGGCACTGGTGTCCAGGATCATGATCACCTGGACATCCGCCAACTGTTCCGGTTGAATGTCTTGGCCCAACGCAAGGACGCGCTGCTGCGGATCGATCGCCGCTAGATTTGGTGGTGTCGGGTGGCCGTTGACGATGCTGACATCTTTGCCCAAGGCGTCCAAAATTCCCGCCATGCCCAGTTCGCTGCCCAAGGCATCGCAGTCGGGGCGGATATGGCTGGTCAACAGGAACCGTTGATGAGCATGGATGATTTCAGAGAACCGTGGCCAAGCGATCGCCATGGCGAAACTCCTTTTTGGGGACAGATTTTTTGGGGAACAGCAGCATCGGTCAATTGTCAACAAACTGCTCGACGATCTGGCTTGCAGACCGGACATCTTGTTGCAATTGTTCTTTGAGTTCTTCGACCGATGCGAACGGACGAATGTCGCGAAGACGGGCCAAAAAGTCAACCTCCAACGGCTCGCCGTACAACGAATTCTGATATCCGATCAAATGGACTTCGACCTTGAGTGTCTGTTCGTTGAACGTCAAGTTCGGCCCGATATGAATCGCGGCGGGCCATCTGACATCGTTGGTCCAGGCTCGCCCCGCATAGACACCGGTTGATGGTAGCAGGGTATCGATCCCCTCGACGTTCGCCGTGGGGAACCCCAATGTGGCTCCGCGCCTAGCTCCATGCGTGACCAGGCCGCGGATGCGGTACGGATGGGTCAGCATCTGGCGAGCCGCATCGACATCCCCTTGCCGCACCGCCTCGCGGACTCGACTGCTGGAAATATAGTGGGCGTCCAGCAGCAACGGCGGTACCACCTCCAGATCGATCCCGGCTTCTCGACAGAACGAAGTCAATTGGTGCACATCGCCCTCGCGGCCTCGGCCGAAGCGGAAATTGGGACCTTCGACCATCGCACGCGCGTTCAATTGGCCCAGCACCACGGTGTCGAAGAACTCGCGCGACGACAGCGACAAAAGATGCTGGTCGGTCGGATAGGCGATCATGGCATCGACGCCCAATTCCGTCAGCAACGACGCTTTGCGTTCCGACCAGGTCAGCGGCGGCGGCGCTTCCGCAGGGCGCAGTAGACGAGCGGGATGGGGGTCGAAGGTGAACACCACGGCGGGACCGCCGACCTTGCGAGCATGTTCGATCAACCGCTGTACCAGACGTCGATGCCCGCGGTGAACACCGTCGAAATTCCCGATGGCGACCGCGCCCTGCTGTAGTTCGGTGGTGATTTGATCCAGGTGCCGCAGCAGTCGCACGGGCCTGTTCCCCGGAAAAGAAGGATGCGTCATCGATGCGAAACCGCCTTGTTCGTCCATTCAGATCAACCAGAATGCAAACTCTGAAACGCCGCCGGAAGAAATCTTAACAGATCGGCTGCCGTCATGGCCACCTGACCAAGCTGCTGGGCAGCCAGATCCCCGGCCAAACCGTGGACATGGGTGCCCAAATGAGCTGCTTCGAACGGCTTCAATCCCTGGCAAACCAGCGCCGTAATGATCCCGGTCAGCACATCCCCCGATCCACCCGTGCCCATCCCGGGGTTGCCCGTCGTGTTGTCGGCGACTCGTTGGCCGTCGGTGATCAGGGTCCGATGCCCTTTCAACACGACAACGACCCCCGCCCTCTGTGCCAGACGCACGGCCTGATCCGACGCGGGATCGTCTTCGTCCGTGGAGCTAGGACCACCCATCAGACGTCGAAATTCACCCGGATGAGGAGTCAGAATACGAGGCCCAACGCAATCGACGCGGTGATCCTTCATCGATCCTAATGCATTCAGCGCGTCGGCGTCCACCACCATCGGGATCGCCACGTGGCGATACAGCCAAGTGACCAACCGATCTAAGTCCTCCGATCGACCCAACCCGGGGCCCAACCCCATGCACGTTGCCTTACGCGACAGGGCCAGCAAAGAATCACAGCAAGCCCAAGAGAGTCGACCGGCGTCATCACTGGGCATGGGAACGGTCATGTAGCAGGGGTCGAAACCGGCGACAACGTCCAGGCACACGTCCGCCACGGCCA
>SKVE01000454.1 GCA_007129635.1 Planctomycetaceae bacterium | reverse complement strand
TAAAATCGGCAGCGAACGGGGGGTGCATGGGTACTCCCTGATGGCCGGAGGCAACCACCACGGCATCGAAAAACTGCGTGTCACCGCCTGCCATCGCAACATCATAGCCGCTGCCGGAGCGGGTCACGCGCGTCACGCGCGACCCGAAGCGAATATTGGGCACGAGGCCGAAGTGATCCGCATAGCTTTGCAGATACTCCGCCATTTGCCAGTGATTGGGATAAATCGGCCAATCTTCGGGAAATGGGAAGTCCTTGTAGGCGGTGACAGCCGCTTCTGAGTTGATGTGGAGGGACTTGTATGCGGGGCTGAGCCCGCTGTCGTTCTCATAAACCCAAAGACCGCCGATCTGCGTGCCGATTTCGAAGATCACGGGCGTGATCCCCTTTTCGAGCAGGTGCTTGGCGGCGGACAATCCCGCCGCCCCCGACCAAGCGGACCGGGTGCCCGAGTTTTTCGTCGATCAGGCACGCAAGGGCCCAGCCGGAAGCGATGGCATCCGGATCCGGATTGTCATGGGTGATGATCAGCGAGCTGTCAAATGGCTCGAGCACATCCAGTAATCGCCCCGAACGGGTTGATTTCTTCACGGCAATGTTCGAATTCATGGGTTTTCCGTATTTACGATCGCTGGCGACGGCAGCATGCTTTGCTGACGCAACTGGAACATCTTCCGCAACCGTTCGGTGACCGCGTGGTTGACGGTCCCTTCCGGAAAGTGTCCCTGCTCGTCCGGATCACCGGCTGAGACGCCGGTCAACAGGGCGACGGCCTGATTGACATCCGTGATCGGATAGACATGGAATCGGCCTTGCCGGACCGCCGCGATGACATCCCTCCGCAGCATCAGGTGGGGGACGTTGGCGGCCGGGATCAAGACGCCCTGGTCGCCGGTCAAGCCGCGACGCTGGCAGATGTCGTAGAATCCTTCGATCTTTTCGTTCACGCCGCCGATCGCTTGGACCTGGCCATGTTGGTTGACCGATCCGGTCACGGCCAGCGACTGCCGGACGGGGATGATCGACAGGGCCGACAGCAATGCGCAGAATTCGGCCACCGACGCGCTATCGCCGTCGACCATCCCATACGATTGTTCGAACACCACACTGGCGCTGAGCGACAGCGGGTGATTCTGAGCGTAGCGGGCGGCCAGCAGCGATCCGAGGATCAAGACGCCCTTGGAATGGATCGGTCCGCCCAATTCGACTTCGCGTTCGATATCGACCACATCCCCTTTTCCCAGGCGGACCGTGGCCGTGATGCGAGAGGGCCGGCCGAAAGAGAAATTGCCCAGATCCAGGACACTCAGCCCGTTCACCTGCCCGACCTGGCTGCCCTGCGTATCGATCAGCAGCGTGCCGCGCACAATCTGTTCCTGGACCTGATCTCGGATTCGATCCGCACGATGGATCTGTTGGTCGATCGCTTGATCGACATGCTGGACCGTCACCGTTTCGTGCCCGTCGTTGGCACACCAGTAATCGGCTTCGCGGATCAGATCGGTGATGGTCCGCATGTGCGTGGTCAGTTTCTCCGAGTCAGCGGCGACGCGGGCACTGTGCTCCAAGATACGCGCCACGGCCGTTCGATCGAAACGGCGATGTTGTTCACGCCGGACCAGCGTGGCGATCAATTGGGCGTACAGCAGGCAACTGTCGTCACTGCGGTCCATCTTCTCTTCGAAGTCGGCCGCCACCTTGAATAACTCGGCGAAGTCGCGATCGTATTCGTGCAGCAGATAGTACAGCATCCGATCGCCCAGCAGCACGACCTTGACGTCCAACGGGATGGGTTCCGGTTCGAGCGACACGGTGCTGATCAGGCCAAGCGATTCGGCCAGCGATTCGATCTTCACATGCCGCGCGTACAGGCAGCGTTTCAAACCTTCCCAAGCATACGGCTGCCGAAACAGTCGCAGGGCCTCGACCACCAGATACCCGCCGTTGGCACGATGGATCGAGCCGGGCTTGATCAGCGTAAAATGGGTTTCCAAGGTCCCCATGTGCGACTGGTGTTCGATTCGTCCCAGCAGGTTTTGAAAACTGGGATGCTCTTCGTAAACGACCGGCGCGCCTTGGGATGGTTCGTGGTCGACGATCAGATTGACTTGGTATTCGTCCAACGCGCTGCGCTGCCGTCTTAACGACAGAAACGGCATCTCCGGATTTTCGTCCGACGATTGAAACTCGTCGGTATTGGCGATCACGTCCTCTTCCACATCGCGCAGGTAACGCACCACATCGTCCAAGTCGCCGTATTGTTCTTGGAGCGGGTTCATCAGGTGCTCCAGGGCGAAACGAGCCGCGTCCTGGTTGGCCTGCTTGATCCTTTCACGCGATTCGCGTCGCCAGCGAGGCAGCTTGGCCACCAGCGCATGCAATTCCTCCTGCAACCGTTCGATCTTCCCCTGGATCTCGTTGCGTTCGGCCTCGGATAACTGATCGTATCGCTCGGGCTCCAGTACCTTGCCATCGCGGCTGGGCGCCAACGCGAATCCCGCATGGGTGCGGATCACCTGGATTCCTTGCGTCTGGGCTCGATCCGTCAATTCCTGAAGTGCCCGGTTCTGGAATTCTCTGGTCTCCTGTTCGATCTGCTGAACCTGGGTCTTATGCTCCTCTGTTTCCAGCGCCCCGGGGATCGAGCTCCGTAGATCCTCGACCAGATTCTCCATGTCGGCGACGAATCTTGCACCGCGTCCGGGCGGGAATCTCAAGGCGCGTGGCTTGTGAGGCTCTTCGAAATTCTGGACGTAACACCAATCGCTGGGCCGAGGATCGTTGGTAGCCTTGTGCTCCAGAAACGACTGGACGATCGTCCGTTTGCCGACCCCGGAGGGTCCCAGCACGTACAGATTATAGCCATCGCGACGGATGCTGATGCCGAATCGAACGGCGTTCAGAGCCCGAGCCTGCCCTAAGAATTCTTTCAGATCGTCCAGATCATCCGTCGTCTCGAACGGCAACTGGTCCGGATCGCAAATCCAGCTCAGTTCCGATGCTGGTAGCGAGGATAAAGGTTCCATGCGTCCTCCGGCCGGCTGAAGCAGTCGGGTACTTACCGTTTGCCGATCCGCTGCATCACCATGGCGCTGATGTGCAGCGCTGCGGCGGCGACCACCACCAGCCCGCTCCAGCGATGCACCTCCAGCATGCTCTCCAATTCATCGGTTCCCATCCACGGGATCATGCTGACCAACATGGTCATCGCAACGACCCAGCCAGCAGATAACAACAACCAGAAGGTCAGCTTGGGGAACCAGTAGAAACGTTCCGGCCCCGTCGGCCCGCGCTGGCCGTATCGCCGCAAATCGAAACGACTGGGTTCGCACCAGGTGATCGCCAGGACCGGCAGCACGAAGACGAACATCCCGGCACCGACCATGTGGGCCAGCAGCGCCCAGCCGCTCAACACACCCACGCTCAGCACGGCCCCGAACGACGTGGCGGCCAGGATCCCGACGCTGACCAGCGTGACGGCATAGACGGCCCACTCCCAGGGACTCCACTTGGATTTCGGCTCGACCCTTCTGGCCCTGGCGATGGTCAGCACTACATAAAGCCCGACGATCAACGCCGTGGCGATCAAAAGATAGGGCAGCGTCTGGTTGAACTGCTCGCCCGAGTGGGCGGCGATCAAGACGAACGTTGTATTTCCCTCGGCGAACATAACTTGTCTCCCGCGTAATATCTCGAATCGATCAAGCCCGACGAAAACGCCCGAACAGACCGTAGGTTCCCTGGATCAGATAAGTCAGCAAAATCAGCCCCACGACGCCCATGGCGGCGAATCCGGCGTACTTGAATATCGGTCGACCTTGGAAAGACTGGTTCCAGGCGTCCAACAACAGCTTATCGTACCCGGCCAGTTCCCACATCGAATGGACCGGCGGCTGGTCGTCGGGTACGGCCGCGACCGCTGTCACCCGGCCTTCGAAGATCGGTGCGCCCGCCGCATGGCATTCGTAGCAGCCGGTGATTCCCGTCGAAAAACGCGTCGGTCGCACATCGTGGCCCAGTTTCCAGGCGTAGGGCTGTGCCGCCGCGTGCTCGAAGGCTTCGAGTTTGCGATCCTCGCCCAAGCGATACGCTCGGCCGCCGCCCACATAGACGGCCTCGCCTTCGTTTTCGAATGTCTCCTGCAGCGTCTCGAGTGCGGACACGAGCAGTTCGTCCCAAGCCTGCTTGGCCTTGGCCAGTTCCAGGGCGGCGATCGCCTCCCGTTCGTCCTGAGTCCACAATTCTTCGTCCACCGACGCCCGCTCTTCGCCCAACGCTCCGGCCTTGTCCTCGTCGCTCAGCTTGACCGCCGAAACGGTCTGCATCAAGCTCGCCCCGCGACGGACTCGCAGAACACGTCGCAGCGTCTCTTGGACAGCCTCGGGGTTCAACGGCGTAAGCTCGCCGTCGATCAAACGGCCCCAAAACGCAGGCCAGGTCATCCGGTGAGGGTACAACATGCCCTGGTCCTGCAGCAGTACCGGCGCCACGATTCCAGGCTCCAGGTCGCTGGTGTAATGATGCGAGGGCAGTCCCAATCCGTGAGCCATCGCCGTATGGACCGCTTGAGCGTGATCGCCGGGCGCCGGTCCGGAATGGCAGGCGGTACAGGAAAGCTTGTCGAAGTGCAGCGCTGGCAGCCCGCCGTGCCGCGGCTTGGGAGCGCCCATTCGACCGCCCATGCCGTCCTGGCTGTCCATGTGACAGCCCCGACACGACAGCGACGCAACCGATTCGCCCGTCGGATGCACTTCGCCCTCGTAACCACGCACCGTGTGATGTCCGATGTCGTTGCGGTGACAGTCCGAGCACGACATGCCCGCGCGCAGATGCACGTCCTCGTCCTGATTCCAGATCGGTACCGCTTGGCTGCCGACGGTGTGCGTGGTGTGACAGTAATAACAGGTGCGATCGTCGGGTGTCCGGACCACGTCAAAAAAGACTTTGTTATCCGCGTTCATCCGCAGCGAACCGTAGGTCGTCACCGGCAACCGGTTCCGTCCGCCGGGGGCCGCATCGGCCGGATCGAAATCGTCTGCCAGCCCCGCAACCCGGCCTTCGATCGACGCCAGCCCGGCCGCGGCTGCCGGCGCCCAGGCGAAATTCTGGTCGCGGATCTGGTTCCACCAGGTCTCCGGGCTGTAGCCCAGGTCGTTGCTGTGGCAAAACATGCAATCGATTTGCAGCATGCCCGATAACCGCCAGCGGTCGGCGACCGCAGGAGTCGGCTGCTGGTCCCCGCCCTCGGATTCCCCGTCCGCCACTGGTTTCGGAGCGGGCGGTTCCCCCGGCCCGCCGCCGGGCAAGTGACGGCCAAACTTCAAGATGAAATCCCAGGGCGAGATGCCCAGATCGTCCGGATGATAAGTCCCCTGCCAACGACGATAGGACAGCGGGATTTGGGTCCCCGTACGCTCGTCGGTCCAAATCCACGGTTCGCCGGGCCGACCTGCGGGCAGGCTGCTGTGCATGGCGTTGAAGTGATGGCCGCTGGCGATACTCTCGTAATCGTGACAACGACCGCAAGTGGTCATCGGCGAATAAGGAGCCGCGTTGGGATCCGTCGGATCAATGCGACGATTGTTCGCGTCGTACAGGTCGATCCAATGAGAATATTCACTACGGCTATTGGTCACGGCAAACCGCGATCCTTGGTCGGCCGCCGTTGCGACCGACCATAGGCTCGCGGAAAAGCTGAGCAGGCAAAAGGCATGCCACTTCATCGAGGAGTCTCCACGATCTGAGATTTTGATGCAGTAAGGACCGTCCATCCAGACAAACAAATATTCAGAGTTTACCTGCGGATTTCATGAGAGGCAACAGGACGTGTGTCGAATTGGGGTTCTTCGCGCTTCGTTCTGTAGCCGAATTTGCCAAAATTCGGGCAGCACCTGACCGTATCTCTGTAGCCGAATTTGCCAAAATTCGGGCAGTAACTGACCGTATCTCTGTAGCCGAATTTGCCAAAATTCGTTTCGCGTTTTCGCCCTTTCGCGTTTTCGCGATTCGGCCGTGGACGGGGGT
>SKVE01000096.1 GCA_007129635.1 Planctomycetaceae bacterium | reverse complement strand
GCTCAGCAGCACGTAATCGGCCCACCGCAGATCTTCGTCGGTCAGGCGAGTCACGTTCAAATCCACCAGTTTAACCTGCCAGTCGGTCGGCAGCATCGCGGCCACTGTCAGCAGGCCCAGCGGCGGAAAGGCCGCACGTTTCGAGACGAAACGCAGGACGTGCTTAAAACTCCAAAACGTCTACGGCGTGGCCGGAGAGACAAGCAGCACTTTCATGGCGGATTGCTCCATGATCCGAGAGTCGATGCGGAACGGGTCAATTGCAAGCGCTGCCCTCGGTTGCCCTGGCTTCGACACCGCAGGGATTTCCTGGCGCCGACGGGGCAAGCGTCTGCGGGATCCGCCGTGATGTCGCCGACAGCGTTTGTCGGGGACAGCGTTGCGAAATTACCTGCCATAAATTCAATCCTGTTCGGCTTTCACAAAAAAAAACCGACGTGTTCCAGACCTTATCGGCCAATGAACACGTCGGCTTATCTGGCAACGAACCTCCCGCATCCGCGGTTTGTTCCTTTCCTGATCTTCCGAAACTTTCGACAGTTGAGCGGAGACACACGTTCGTCATGCGGGCTCCACTCAACACGAATTCTACGCTCCGCAGCGAAAAAAACAAGGGCACATTTGTCAGAAGACAGACTGCCCCCATCCTTTGGCTGGAGGGACTGGGATGATGGCCCTTCACGAGAGGAATTGGCGCGACAACACATCGAGTTCCTCTTGGACGGGCCTCGCGATGCCTTTCTGCAGATCGACATAGAAATGATCCGCTTCGGCCGCGCGCTGAGCGAACAGCCGGATTGCTCTTTCCCAAGGCAAGGTCGAGATCGACCGGACCAACCCTTAGCACCGTTCGAGAAATAACTGTCCAATGTCCCTTCGCCCCTCGTGGGAGAGGGCAGGGTGAGGGGGCATAAAGTGCGTCAGTTATTTCTCGAACGGTGCTAACCTTTTGACAAAGTCAGCGACCAACGGAAGCGGACCAACGCCAGCCGAGCGGTAGCTCGAATTTGGTTGGCGGCCCCGCCGCCCTGTGTACGCTTGAACGCTGGACTTCGGAAAAGTGTCTGGTTATCACTCACTTTGCCGCCCTTATACCAACGCTGCAACACTCGATACGGAGCCTCTGGCTACGAGCTACTCCGGCGGGATCCACCCCCGCTTGTCATCAAACCATTTCCAGTCCGCACGTGCACGCCCTTGTTACGTGTCCACCGGCAGGAATCGGCGCCCGTCGTTCGATCCGTGGTCCGTGTGCCAATCCAGGCGTCAATATAGGAAGGCCACGAAGAGGATCCATGTTACCAGCAACCCGAACCATGCCAGCCCCAATATGCCGACCAGTCGAGTGAGCTGGCCTGTCTTCCAAACACAGGAAATGCTGCAGCCGAAACCGACCCCGATCGAGACAATATACAGAAGAAGTTGCAGTTCCTCGTAACCTTCGGGAACAACCCATGTGAACCAAATACCCTTCGCTGTGACGTAGCCGTGAAACAGAAGACACAATCAGCCTTCCATTCCAATCCGGCCGCATCGGCCACTCCGGTCGAGCGATTTGGTACGTGCTCGCCTCGCCGTCACGAGATACACCCCGTCATTTCGCGAACAGATATCATCACTCACTCCGCGTGGCTCTTGCTACGTCCTTGACGGCTATTATCGTATAAGCACCCGCGTTGTAATACCGGGAAAATCCGAATTTGCGCCGCCCAAGTTCGACAATGGAAACCACCGCCGCATGCGCTCGCACTTCAGCAATAACGCGAGCGATTTCGCGTATGCTGAGCAGATTCCAGTGATACCTTGCCACAGGGCGTACGTCGTGCCGGGAGACATCGGCCGCGTTGAAAAGGTGAAACCACACCTCGCGGCGGGTGACGCGCAACAATTCTCGCAGGGCGTGTTCCATGGCTGTGATGGAAAGGTGCTCAAACAGGTCATGCACAAAAGAATAGTCGAAGACATCATCGTCGAAGTCGTTGTTCAGGAGATCGCCGACGCGGAAGTCTACATCCGGAAAACGCTGCAGCGCGTTCCCGATATTCTTAGGTGCGATGTCAATCCCGTATAGTTCAAAATCCTGCGGAAGGTATCCATCGCTTCGGAGGCAAGCGAAGCTGATCCGCCGTCCGCCGTCTCCTCGAGCGCCATCGTCACGTAGTCTGGCGTGACGCATTCTCTCTGTTGGAGCATTCGAAACGTGTCAATCACAACACCCGGACACCGGCTTCGATCGTTCCGCCTGATGGCCGCCATAATGGACCCTTTCTCGATCCCCAATTCCAGATGTGTCAAAAGCCACGTCATCACAAATCCGAAACGGAGTTCTTCATCGATGAGTCGAGCAAACCGATTAGGAAAGAGAGCGTCACAGAGCGAGGCACGCGTCAGGATGCTTTGAAGGTTGATGCGAGGATCCTCGACGCCTGATACGAGGTACGTGTCAAGTGTCTCCGCCTCATGGCGTTCCCATGAGTGGCGGAGCAGGCTGCTCTCATTGTCGTCCGAGAAGACGGTCATTCGTCCAACGCATGATTCCGCACGTAACTTCTAATTCTACCGCCGATACGACCGCCGGAGCCTTGGCCTGGCGGGCATATTGGCGGCATAAAACGCTTCAACTTTCTTGATTCTATCCCACGTAAACTCGAATGTGCAAGCGATTTCTGACGATTTTCCCACGTTTGGTGGTGCGGGCTTATGCCGTCTGGTGAAATCGGATGATCCCCGTCAACATAAATCAATTGGATCTCACAAATTGCCACGAATCTGCCACCTACGGGCATAAGATTATAAACATAGGTGTCTTCAGTTTTTTCGTTGTTCCTAGTCCGACGGACATCGTCGGTCAATCGGTTGGGCTGCCAGTAACGTCTCTGGATCACAACTTCGTTCTGATTTCGTGATCCAGGCACACGGTCGTACTTAGGGCCTCCGATCCCGCCAAATGGCAAGGTCGTCCCAGTAAGGCTGAAGTGCCTTGCCCTCGCCCTGGACATAGTGAATCAGGTCTCGTGACGTATAAAGCTTGATCGGATCCCAGAGCGTGATGCCGTCCGGATTTGGGTCTCTTGTGTTGTGCGTGTAGTTGTGGATATCGAAAACGATCCCCTTCTAACCGCCTTCGGGCGTCATCGCCATGTAGAAACGTTCGTCACGTTTGTCCCCCTCGCGAATGTAGTATTCCAGCGTGATCCATCGTCCGATGGGAATCGGGATCTCGGTGTTCATTTCGTGCCAGATTCGGACGTAGCGTCCACGGCGGTTACCCGCACCATACTCGTAGTCCTCGGCGTCGACCATGAAATACAATTCGCGTTCCGTCGCCGATGGCTTGCCCATCCCGACCGTGATCCGGAACGGATACGGATCGTCGCTCCACTGGATGTTGTTCCACACCTATTGGGACGACGGAGCCAGAAGTGCAGAATCTGGTTGGCAGGATTTCCCGGCTCGAATCCAGAACGAAACAGTGGTACCCCGTTTGTTTCGGCGGAGGTGTCCTCAGCCCGCGCGGCAAGGCACATGCCGAATACCGTGGTGATTCCCATGAGGAGAAACGCGGCGAGTCGCGACAAATGGTGCATTCCGGTCATGGCGAGATCTCCTGTCATTATGACAAATCTGGAAGGATGGTCGGGATGGTGAGTCCTGTCGATTGCACTGTCGAGCATATCCGAAGACGCGAGCCACTGCAGTCAAGGGGGAGCGACTAGGTCCGCCGTCATACTTCCAATACGTCGCCGGCCAGTATCCCGGGGCGTAGTTACGTTCCGCGGTGAAATGGTGGACCTCGGACAGGTCGCCCAGTTGCATGCTCGCTTGGGCGGCGGCCAGTGTGGGGCGAGTCACGTGGATCGGCAGGCCGAACTGGCGTTGAAGGTGCCCATGCTGCGGGCGTGATCACGTTGGTTGTGCGAGATCAGCAAGGCATCGACTTGAGCGATATCCTGGCCGTGTCCGTCGAGTCGCTGTTGCGTCTGGCTGCCGCTGATTCCAGCGTCGAACAATAGCCGGACGCTGCGTGCCTGGACGTAGATGCCATTGCCGTTGCTGCCGGATTGGAGGGAAATGAGTTTCAGCGTGGTCACACGAGCGAAAGCCTGACAACAGGGTCTGACCCCAAGATGCGTGTCGGTCTCGGAGATACCGACCCACGTGGGCGGTCTTGTTACGGACGCTCAGGAGCCACCTGCCGGGCCGATATCCAGCATGCGGAATTTCTTGCCGGTCAGCTTCTTCAGACCCTCGGCCGTGACCATGCCGTTTTCTTTGAACGTCAGCGATTCCAGATTCGGCATCTCCAGCAGTTTGTCGATCGCGGCATCGGTCACGCTGGTTGTTCGGATCGACAATTGCTTCAGGTTCGGCAGATTGGCGATGACCTCGACTGTCGCGTCGGACATCTGCGGCACTTCCCAAATGTCCAGCAGTTCGAGCGATTGCAGGGCCGCCAGGTTTTCCAGTCCGAAGTCGCTGATCGATGCCAATTCATGCAGGTACAACCGCCGCAGATGGGGAAGTTCGGTCAGCACCTGCAAGGCCGAATCATCGACCATCGGCAGGTCTCGCAGCGTGAGTCGGGTCAGCTTCATACCCGCCAGCGCCTGGACCCCTTCCGAGCCGAAGCCCTGGCAGCGGAAGATCTCCAGTTGTGTCAGGTTTTCCAGCTTGGCAAGATGCTCGCCCGACATGCTGGTGATCATAAAGTCCTGGATCAGCAGCGAATCCAATGTCTGGCTGTTGCTTAACGATTCCATGCCGAAATCGGTGACGGTGGTCGTGCGATGCCGCAACGAGGCCAATCGAGGCAACTGTCCGACCACCTCCAACGTCATGTCCCCCGCCTCCATATTGCCGCGCAGATCCAACGCTCGCAGGTTCTGCAGTTTCGACAGATGGGTGGTGCCCAAGTCATTGAAGTTGTTCTGGATCAACGTCAGTCGTTCCAGGCCCGTCAATTCTGCGATCACGCGCATCACGCTGCTGGTGATCAGCGTATTGGAGGACAGATCCAATTCTCTTAGTTCGGGAAATTCGCGAGCGATCGTTTCGACCGAGGCATCGGTGATCACGGAATTCGTGATGGCCAAGCGGACCAAGTTGCTCAATCCCTTCAGATTAGCCACCATGTCATCGTTCATGTCACGAAAGTTGTAGATCTGAAGGGTTTCCAGATCCGTCAACCTGCCGAACAAGGCGATGTCGTCTGCCGTCAGGTTCGAACCGTCTCGGATGACGATTCCCGTCAGCACCTGGTCGGGAACGATCGTGACTTGGGCCTGAGGTCCCAGCGCATCCAGGCGAGTTTGGGCCGCTTGGACATCTTCGGCTGCCGCCGTCGATTCGCGTCCCTTGGGCGCGGGCTTTTCCGCTGGCGGGGCAGGTTCTGCGACGGTCGGCGGAGTTTCCTGAACCGGTTGCGGCTCTTGCGTTGGTCCGGAACAGCCGGAGAGACATAGCCAAGAGGTCATCGCGACCACGATCCCAAGACGAGCCATCAACGAGCTGTTCATGATTCTCCCCTGTCATCTCCCTAGATTGCGAACTGAGTGCGGCGGCATCGCCACGATCATGGAAACGATGCCGCGGTGGATCTGGAATACGTGCAACTGTTTTGGACCGGCGGTGCCTGTCCGATGGTTCTTCTTCCAGGTTTGTCGGGCTGGCAGCCGCGTTTGCCGTGACCGCCAGCCCGATGAAACGTTCATTCGCTTAGTCCAACCGGTACCCTTCGGGGATCTTCGGCTTGATCAGATCCGCGACACCGGGAGTGGTCAGCGAGTCCAGATTGGTCACCTTCAGGTTCTTGGCGTCCCACTGGACCAGTTCACCCCAATCGCCCAGCGATCCGCCTTCGCCACCCTGGGCAGCGGCCCAGACCGCCAGGTTGCCCAGCAGGATCGTTTCGGTCAGCGGCCCGGCACGATCGACGAAATTCGAATGGCAGATTTTGGGATCGCCGGCGGCCAAGGCTCGGAACAACTCGTACATGTTGTTCACGTCCATGTTGCCCTGGTTTTCGGCCTTCTC
>SKVE01000381.1 GCA_007129635.1 Planctomycetaceae bacterium | reverse complement strand
GTTTCATCCAGCAGTTCGTACCGCAACCGACTCCATCGTACCCCAGTTTCGGCTCCGTCGGCTCGCGTGAGCAGTCTGATCGCGTCGTACGTCTGATCGTTGGTCGGGTCGTGTTCACTGAGCGAGATCGGGCCGATCGACAGATCGACCCGTTGGCCCTCGCGGATCTGGCGTTGCGTCTGGGAATCGCCGAAGGACAATCCCACCTGAGCACTGCTTCCGCGAATCAGATGAGCTTGGACCGATACTCGGATGGGTCGAGTCATGTTCCTGACCGGCAGGGTCATCTGAACTTGTTCGTCTTCTTCTACGCTGACCGTCATCATGCGCGCCGTTTCCATCAGCGCGACTTGCGGTCCGGATGGCGTGGCGATCAGGGAAAAACCGCCTGCAACGGCACTCGGCGGTGGTGCCGTGGTCCCATCGAACTCGAAGCGGCTGCGGCCGAACCACGGCGCCCGAGGATCCACCACCAAAGCCGCCTCGGCCCAATTCGCCATATCGCAGCCGATCCCGTCGCCGGCGTCGGTGGCGATGAGTTGCAACTGGCGAGCACCGCTGACAGGGACCCGGACGGACTGCGGCGGATCGCTATCCGACAGGGGTCCGGTCTCCCATTTCGTCTGGCCATCCACTACGACGCGAAAGACCACACTGCCTCGATTTCCCCCTTGCCATTGGACACCGACCTGGCATTGGAATTCGTGGAACCTGGCCCCCAATTCCACAGCAATTTCACCATTGGCATGATGTCCCAGCCCGCGCTGGAAGACCTGGTCGCCGATCTGCATGGGCGATCCGGTCGTGCCGGTCCGAGCGGCCGCGGTATTCCAGCCGAAATCGCCCCAGTCCTGGCGATGGGTCAGCGTGATGCCCGCCTCAGGGTCGCTCAGGTAAACCACGTGCTGCCCGGCCAGACAGAAACCATCGGGGGAAAACGCAAGGAAGACCGAAAGGAAACTGGCAAGAATCCGTACCGTCGTTTGCATGGGAGGGGTCATCCTTTGAATTGAGAAACGCAGCGGAACATGGGCTTCGACCGATCGTGCTTGGATTGGATCACAGGGTCCAGCCGTTGCGGTAATCACGATGCAGCAGTTCTTGAGCTGCCGAGTGGTTTAGGATCTGGCCGCTTTGCGGATCGTATTGGAACGGTTCACCGACAGTTGCAGCGACGTTCGCCAATTGGATAAATTCGGTCAGTGGCCCGCCGATCTCGAAACTCGAAAACGTTTCGCCTCGCCCCTTACATGCTTCGACCCATTCGCCATGGTGGCCCTGGCCTCGCGGCAACGTGCGTTCGGGTCCTTGCGTGCCTTGGAATTCGGCTTTGGGCAGCAGAGCGTAACGGGTATTCCACGGACAATCGGTGAAGATGGCCCCTCGGGCACCGTCCAGCAAGGCTCCCCATTTAGTCATCTCGTCACCGCGGAGCACTTCCTTCGATGGATGGCGTCCTCCGGTGTACAAGGTCAGCTTGACGGGCGGCAATTCATCGCGTGCCGGGAACTCAAAGTCGACGATCATCCAGCGGGGATAACCTTCGACATCCACTTCCGAAGCTTGTCCCGCGACCTGAAACACGGCGGACTTGGACGGCGAATCATCGGGGCGATCGCTCCACAGTTGTTGCAGACGCAATGCGCGGAACAGCAAATTGGCCGTGTGGCAGCCCATATCACCCATCGCACCGCTGCCAAAATCGCGCCAACCTCGCCATGTTGCCGGGCAGTACGCAGGATGGTAGGGCCGGTACGGCGCCGGTCCCAGCCACAGATCCCAGCTCAGGTCAGGCGGCACCGGCGACTGGTCGGTCGGCCGTTCTTGCGGTCCGTCGCCACCGCCGAACCACAAATGAGCTCGACGCACCGGCCCCACGGTTCCGGCCCAGGCCAGTTCGACGGCGCGGCGCAGGCCCTCGGAAGCTGAGCCTTGGTTGCCCATCTGAGTCACGACGCCGTGCCGCTGTGCCATCTGCCGTAGCACACGAGCTTCGTAGACGGTGCGCGTCAGCGGCTTTTCGCAGTACACGTGCTTGCCGCGTCGCATCGCATCGGCCACGGCGACTGCGTGCGTGTGATCGGGGGTGCTGATCGCCACCGCATCGATCTGCTGATCCATCTCGTCCAGCATCTGACGGAAATCTACATAGACCTTGGCCTCGGGATGTTTGGCGTACGTCTTGGCCGCTCGGCTCTCATGCACATCGCACATCGCCACGATATTCTGGCTGGCCAGATTGCCGATGTTTGCGGCACCCATCCCACCGGTACCGATCGCGGCGAGATTCAACCGATCGTTGGCTTGCGTCCCCAACGCCAACCGGCTGTCCCGAAGCACCAGGACACCGGCACCGATCGGAAGCGAAGCCTTTAGAAAAGCGCGCCGATTCATCTGCCGTATCATGCGGACGTCTCCTGAATGAGGGCCAGGTGGTCGAGAGTCAGTTTCAGCCAAACCTCTCCCATTGTAGACCACCCCCGTCGCCAACGAAAGTCCTTTCCAAGCCCCGACCGCCTCACGTGGCGGCGTATCTCCGAGACGCCGGACTTCTGTCAGATTTCCCCACCGTCCACCCGGCCTCGGAGATGCCGGACCACTTGAGCGCGTATCTCCGAGACGCCCCTCTTCTGTCAGATTTCTCAAGCTTCACCCGGCCTCGGAGATGCCGGGCCACGTGTTGCAGCCTTGCCGGCCTCGGAGATGCCGGGCCACGTGGGTTGGTTCTCTGAGACCAACGCGGCCTTGTTACGGCCTCGAAGCAGCGCCGACCGTGCGACTTGAAGGATCGGGCTGGGCTCGCGTATACTAAGAAGACGCCGTAAACCGCAGCCATCCAATGGAGAAACGCTCATGAAGCCCGTGCGCTCAGTTTTGTATCTGGCGGGAATGTTCTGCCTGTTCTTTGGGTTCGGCACGTGGGTCTTCGTGACCTCAGCTCACGCGGCTGATAATCCTTTCGATCGCCAGGGGCACGAGAAGATCGCCTTGCTGGATGCCGACGAGGCCCATGCTCGCGCCCGGGCGGCCCAAGCGTTGGGATACATGCGATATTATCCAGCGGAAGAGGCACTGATCGCCGTTTTGGGACGCGATGATTCGGCCGAGGTGCGACGCGATGCTGCGTTGTCGTTGGGTTGGTGTGGAGGCCGGCGTTCGCTGATGCCGCTGGTCGAACGACTGGCGGACGACGACTGGAATGTCCGACAGAGCGCTTGGGTTGCCTTGACGAACATCACCGGGATGGAATACCCGTTTGACGCGTTGGCCGACCGTTCGGTCCGTAATCAGACCGCGCGCGTTTGGCGCCAATGGTGCAGCTCGATCCCCGAGTTCGGAATACCGGAGGAAGTGCTGGAATTGCTGGATGCGGATTGCCATCGCCAGGTCCAGCGGGGATTGCGCGCTGCAGGCGCGTTGGGTGGCGATGATCGGCTGGTGGCTTTGATCCAACGTGCGATCGAACCCTGGGTCGAGATCGAGGACGAGGAGGACGCCGAGGCGAAGTGGCGAGTCCAGACGGGCATTCGGGCACTGGGACGATCGGGATCTGCCGAGGCTCTGGCGGTTCTGGTTCCCTTTCTGAACAACACCCAGTGGGCGCGTTACGCCGCCGATTCCCTGGGCGATCTGGGCGGCGAGCAGGCTGCGGCGGCACTTCTGGCGGCGCTGCCTCGGTACGGGCGGCCGCTGGATTCCGATATCTCCCGCGATAGGACGCATCGGGCTGCCGGAACCCATCCGTCGGATGTCCCTCACGCCGACTCGCGGGACCGGATCCTGGTGGTACCCTACGCGATCTGCCAGTCCCTGTCTCGGATCGCCTTCGAAGATCCGGCCACGCTGCAGCAGTTACGTCAGCACGCGCCGTTGATCGCGGCCCAGATCCCGTTGGACATCGACGGTTTGCTGGTCTATGACGAGGAGCCATTCCAGCTTGTCTTCCGCCACTTGTTGGATCAAGCCGGAGCCAGCCCCTCGTTGTTAGACACCGCCTTTGCGACGCTCGGACAACCGCGGCCCGCCCGATCGGAGCAAACCAGCTCGGACGAACCCGACTCGACGAACTCGGAACGGATCGCAGCCCAGTCCAACGTGCTGCGCGGCCGCGATGAGCCGCAACGAATCCAGGCGGATATCGAGGGCTGGACCGACCTGTATCTGATCGTGGACGAGGTCGAAAACTATTCGATGGATCGAGCCAATTGGGCCGATGCAAAACTGGTGGACGACCAGGGAAAGGAGACGTTCCTGGATACGTTGGAACCGGTATCCGCTCGCCAGCAGCACGATTCACTACGGATCAATCGAAGCGCCAGTTTCGAAGACCTGCGCATCGGCCAGCAACGGTTCCCGCGAGGCTTGCACACCCACGCGCGCAGCACGATCCACTATCGACTGGACGGCACGTATCGGCGATTCGAGGCCCAGGTGGGGGTGTGTGCCAGCCGTTCGCCCGGCCAGGGCTCGGTACAGTTCATCGTCAGTGCCGATCCGATCCACGGTCCATCGGGTATCGAGGTTCTGATCGGCGACCCAGCCTATGCCTCGAACATAGTTCTGACGTTGTGTCGCGACCCGGAAGATATCCCGCGGTTGGTCGATTTGCTGGACCACGACAACCACTGGGTACGGATCAACGCAGCTCGGACCCTGATGTTCATGGGAGCATCTCAGGCCGTGCCGGAGATCGGCGAGCGTCTGAGGCTGTCGCCGCCCGAGGCAGCGTTCGGTTTCTTTAACGAACCGTACTTTGCTCGAGCACAGGGTCAAGACGAATTCAACGACCCGACGCCTCGATACCGCGAGGCCTTGATCATGGCCCTGGGTTGGTTCCGTGCGGAAACGTACGTGCCGCTGCTGGTCGAGATCCTGTTCGACGATCACAACAGCCTGGGTATCCAGTACCGCGCGGCCAATGCGTTGGATCAGATCGGCACCTCGGCGGCCATCGAGGCGTTGCGGGACGCGGAGCACGGGCACCCTTACCACAGCGTACGGATGGCCGCGCGCGAAGCCCTGTGGCGACGTAACGCTACGCCTTGGCCCCGTCCCGAACCGCCGCCGCTGGATCCGCCGCTGGTCGCCTTGTCGGACATCCCGGATACGGCCACGCGATTCGTCTTCATCAAGGGCGATCCCGTGCCCTACAACCCGTTCCAGATGGACAGTTGGCGGCAAGCGTATATGACGACCGACAGCGGACCTACCTACCGGATGGGACGCAATCTGTACGTGCTGGATCTTTCCAGCGGCCAGGCTGTCGTCGCCCCGTTGACTCAATTCACCGACGGGTACGTGGCCGATTGCGAAGTCTCCTACGACGGCCAGACGGTGCTTTTTTCTCGCCGGACCGGTAGCAGCCCATGGTGGCACATCTATCAAATCCGCGCCGATGGAACCGGGTTGCGTCAGATTACCGACGGCCCCTACCACGACATCCAGCCGGCGGTCATGCCCAACGGGCGCATCGCCTTCTCGACCACTCGGCTGGGCACACGCGACGAATACCACGGCTACCTGTGTACGGGACTGGCCACGATGCATCCCGACGGCAGTGACATCCAGGTCATCGGGTTCAACTTTGGTCGCGACGCCGAACCGGCCATCGACTTGGACGGCCGGATCCTGTTCACTCGCCTGGAACTTTTCTATTCGCGGATGAAGACCGAATTCAACCTGCTGGGCGCCAATCCTGACGGCACTCGCATGCACACGTTATACGGGCCGGAACGCCGCCACTTCTGGGGCAATATCCACGGCGGATACGCCAACTGGTTTGCTGGGGGAAAGCCGGGGGGGCGGCATCGCCACCTGCGGTTGACTCAGCCTCGACCCTTTCGCCCCGGCCAGCACCTGCTGACGACCCCGGCTGGCCCGATCTTGACTCAAGGTCGCGAAGGCGAGCGGCTGTTGCGCGAATCCTATTTGCGCTCGGGCGGCAACGATCCTTTGGTCATCACCACCCCGTATCCGCTGGACGACCGCACGCTGCTGGTCGCTGCCGGCGAGAAGAATCACGAACTGGTGCGAGCCGAGTTTCCTGACGATGCGGTCG
>SKVE01000583.1 GCA_007129635.1 Planctomycetaceae bacterium | reverse complement strand
GCAGCCACAAAATCGCCGTCGTCCGCATGCTGTGGCTCGACGCTGGCCCGGTCGATCTGATCCACGTTGTCCGCCCGCTCGACTCGCACCTGGAACTGGCTCGAGCACTCCACCGCAATCCGGCCCGTTTCCCGCGCGACGCCCAACGGCTCGATCGCATCGATCTCGATCGTTCCCGTGGTTTGGCCGTCGCGGCGGACTGCGTCGACATGCAGGTCCGTGCTGGTGGTCAGTTCCGTTTTCAGCGCGACGACAAGCCGCGACTCTGCTGCGTGGCCGTCATCGGCGTCGATCGACCAGTCCGCAACGTCCCGTCCCTGGACGCTTCGCACCGCGATGTCCGGCGGGATCCGCAACTGCAGTTCATGAACGGCCCCCTGCTGAATCCGGTAGTGGATGTGGTTGCCGAAGTGCACGCCGGAATCCCGTACACCGATGTGCAGCATTTGATCGGCGCTCATCAGGTGCCCTTCACGCGCCTCGGCAAGCCGCGGCTGCCAAGACACGGCCAGATCGCCCATTTCCCCCAGTGGTACACTGACCATGTCGCCGATCTCTGCCGCGGTTGGCGTCTGCGTCGCCGGATCTGGCGATTCCGATGGTTCGGCATCGTCGACCGCGACGGGCTGCGGGATTTGTCGCCAGCCGCCGGCCGATCCGGTGATCTGGACGTCCAGATCGCCCGGCGGCAAGGTAAACAGCAGCCGGCCCGACGGGACCGGGCGCAAGGGCAGCACCATCCGGCCGGTCGCTCCCAGTCGGCTGACCGGGACGCTGAAGCGAACGTCCACGACATGCGGGCCGGGCTGGTCCAGCAGGATCGCCGGCACATTGCCATCATCGTCCAGCGACGTCGGGCGGCCGTTGATTTCGAGCGACTCCAGCGCGACATCGCCCAGCGGCAGAGCGGCCCGCGCCCAGCCGTTGCCCAGGTGATGGATCAGCAGCCGGCCATCGAAGCGGGCGACATCGTCCTGAAGCCGCCCCGAATACTCGGCGTGGCTGACGATGGCCCCGACCTCGGGCAACGTCTGCTCCAGCGGCTCGGGATGTGCCTGGCGCCAGAGCCGCTGGAAGTCCTCGTCCAGCAGATACGCCTGCTCGCTGTCTAACGGCGTTCCGCTTTCCGGGTCGTAGGGAATGTACAACGTCAGGTCCGGTTGACCGAGCCGGTCGGCGGCCGCTTGCGTGGCTTGTTCCGCCGGCTCGTCCGCGTCCGCGCCCAGGGCCAGTACCAGGATCACGGCGACGGCGCTCGATGCGCCAGCACCGCGGCCCAGCGATTCGTGGAATCGGGCAACGAACAGCAGCAGCATCCACAGAACCCCGGCTGCCAGCGAGCCCAGCAGCAGTCCGTCCAGCAGCGGGGTCCAGGCCGGCGGGCTCAGCCCGGCCAGACCGATCGGCACGCTCAGCCCGACCAGCACGGCCGCCCATTGCCGCTTGCGTGGCATGCGCCGTCCGATCCAAGCGGCCAGCAAGACGACGGCAACCATCGTCCATTGCAGACGTTGGGCGAAGCTCCGGTCCTGCACCCCCAGCACCAGTTCTCCCGCGCCGCCTTCGTGACGGAACCGCATCGACGGCTCGCCTCGGGTTTCCAAGGCCAGACGCAGCGACAATCCTGCGCGGCCGGGCAGCACCATCCGTTCTGCGACCGGCGCGGGCGGTACAACCGCGGGCTCTGCGGGCTCGGGAGCAGCCATCGGATCCGGCGCTGGTTCGGCGGGTAGGGGTTCGGCGGGTAGGGGTTCGGCACGTGCCGCAACCGCAGGGGCCTCGCTGCCATCGTCTACCAACCCTTCACGTCCTCGGGCGGTGGCCATTGCGCGGAGCGTCGCCGGCTCGATATCGTCGGAAAGGAATCGGACCGCACCGTCGGCAAGCGCCACTTGCCCGCCGCCGGGATGCAAACTCCACGGGGCCTTGTCGATCCACGCGTCGATCGGGCGCGCCGTCCCCGCGCCAGCGGCAAACCATCGGCCGCCGTCGGTGACCTCGGCCACCATGATCGTATTGCTGCTACCGTCGGTGATTTCCTTCAGGCTCAACCCCCTGTCCAGTCCGATGATCCCGCGCGCCTCGCCCAGGCCGTGCGTCCAGTCGGCGCCCGTGACGGCGACGTACGAGGTCCGGGCGAATCCGTCTTCTTCGACCAGAGGCCCCGGCGAGCTGGGACAACGCAGCGTGCTGATCGCGACGCCCCGCAGCAATTCGGCGTTGTGCGGATCGTCCCAAGGCAGATCCAGCCGCAACAGGTCATACAGTGCCGCTTGTTCGAGATAGGGCAGCATCGCCACCAACCAACTGAACTGGCGCTCCCGCGGCACGTGCTGCGGCCCGATCGCCGCCGGTGGAAACTCGCCGTAGGTGTCGTGGTAGTTGTGCAGGGCCAGCGCGATCTGTTTCAGGTGGTTGGTACACTGTGCTCGCCGAGCAGCCTCGCGCGCCGACTGAGTGGCAGGCAATAACAGCGCGGCAAGGATGACGATTGTCCCGAACACCACCAGCACCTCGACAGAACGTGTCTGCCACGACTTGCCACTGAAAACCAGAGAAAAGACGCCCAGGAAGATCGCGCCGACGACCAGGCCCCCGAGTTTCCATCCCCAGTTGGATGTACTGTGATACGCGATGGTTTCGGCCAGACGCGTTACCAGCGTCGGGCGAGCGGTCGGTGTCAGCGGCGTGAAATCGCCGCCGGTCGAAACCACGTTCGCACCTTGCGGCGGTTCGATGTACCACGTGGTACCAAGGGTGGCGACGGCCATATCGGGAGCCCGGTAGCGGACCGTCTGAGGCCGCCATCGCCCCAAGAAACCGTTGGCCGCCAAGGACGGGCTCTGCGTTTCGTACAGCAGTGTCAACTGACGGTTGGCACGCCCAACCGCTTGTCCGGGCGGCAGAGGGATCATCAAGACGCCGTTGCTCTGGCGCACTTCGATGGGATCGCCGTCCAGCAGCACGGACCACAGATCGGCCGTCGCCGGCAACGTCAGCGGGACGTGTTGCAACGCGTCACTGCGCAGCCAGAAACGGGCCTGGTGGCGAGTCCGGCCCTGGTGCCCGGCGACGCTGATGATCACCACCTCGTCGCAGATCGCGTTCAGCCCGGATACCGACCGGTGATGGGTCGCCGAGACCGCCAGCCGGTACGGCAAACGTTGGTAGTGCCAGGCGGCGACGATTCGTTGATCGGCCGTGTAGGCGACCGGCACCGGCAATTCGGCCGGATCCAGTTGGCGGAGCTTGTCAGGTTCGAACGTGATCTGCTGGTCGCCAGCCGCTTCCACGGCCACGATGCCGCTTTGTCGCGAGATGTTCTGCAACGCCAGCACCGGCACGTCCACGGTGGCCGCAGCCTGCGGTCCCGTTCCGTGCTGGGCAAACGGCTGCGCCAGATCGACGCTCAGCGTCAGGTCGCCCGTCACCGGCTGGTCCAGCACTACCTGCCACAGGGTCCGTTCTTCGTCGACTATCGGGCGGGAACGTTGCTCGATGACACGAGCCGCCGAATCGACGGTGGCCACTTGAACCCGATCGCCCACCGTTGCGGGCAGCGTGAATTCGATCTGCCGTATCTTGCCGTGCCGGATCTGCAGGTCCACCTGGTGGTGTATGTCCAGTTGGCTGCGGTCCAACCGCACAAACGCCAGCGTCTCCGCGGACACGACCGCCGTTCGGTCACGGAGCAACAGCCGACCTCGGACGTGGGCGTCGTCCTGGTAACGGTACTGCAGTGCCGTACCGGTGACGTGAGCGGAGGGGTCGAGCGAACGGTCCACGGCCACCGGCTGCAGATCGTCCGACAGGTCGGCCACCTGCATCTCGACCTCGGGGGGCACCTGGACCAGCAGCGTCCCCTCCACTTCGTCGGCGTCGACCAGACGCACCTCGGGCAGCGGCAGCTCGCGGTACCCGCTATTCTGTTCGGACCGTTCGTCCAGGTCCCGGACGGCTGCCAGTACGATCTGCAGCGATTGTTCCGGATGCAAGGGCTCGGCAAGGTCCACGCGAAGCGTCTGCAAAGGTCCCGAATCCGCGCCGTCGGGAGCCCGCACCGTTTCCCACTCCACGGGCTCGCCGCCAGCATGCATCGAAGTCACTTGCCAGTCGCCGGGCACCTGCAATTCCACGTCGAACAACGGGGCGTGCCTCGGGCTGAGGGTCACGCTTCCGCGCAGCATCAAACCGGGCCACGCGGCTTGGACCAGCGTCGCCACCGATGCCCGCACGGTCCTGCGTCGCGGCGTGATGGTCAGCGGCAACTGGAAGTCCTGCTGCCAGAAGGCCAGCACCAAAGGCTCGACGGCCGCCGCCGCATCCGATATGTCGTCGTCCAAGCGTTCGGCGCGGATGCCGGACAGATCGCCGACCCGAACGCGCAGCGCCGGCGCCGGGACCAAGGTCACTCGCCCCACGTGGGCTGCGGCTCCGGTTACTTCGATCCTCGGAACGTCCCACGGCTGCCCCAACGAGACGGGCGCCAGCGCGGACAAACGCACGCTGCGCCGGCCGAGGAACGGTTCGTGGAAAGCTAACTCGACCGCCACCGTGTCGTCGTCCAGCGTGTGCACCGTCCATCGGCTCAATTGCGGCCCTTCGATCTCTGCAATATCCACCGTTCCCGGTAATCGCAGCTCGAACGAATCGGCCGCCCGCGCGTACACATCCAGATCGAGCACCGCTTCCCAGCGGAATCCGGCCGGTTCGATGTGGCCGGTCGAGTGGCTGCAGACAAACCCCAGGGGCGTCCGGTTGCCGCCCGCCACCAGTTCCGACACCACCAGCGGTACAAGCTGCCGTTGCCCCACCGCGATGCGGAACACCTGACGGCCGCCATCGGTTTCAGCCGCCTGAAGCACGGTCTCGCCCAACTGCAACCGCTTGCCGTCGTCCAGCCGTATCCGCATCTCGGAAGCCGGTACCGGCGGCAACTTCAACGTGGCTGCCAGGTCCCCGGCCGTGCTTACCAGAGCCACCGACATCCCCAGTTCCAGCTCGAAACGGCCTTCCGTCTCCAGCAGCAGGAACACGCTGCCATCGTTCCGTTGGCCTAACCACGCCGGCTGGCCGTCCAGACGTGCCGACTCGATCGCCAGGCCGCCCAACGGCAGATCGATCTTCTGCCAGCCGGCCGCCAGCTTGACGATTTCGATACGGCCGGTCACGCTCAACTGGTGATCTTCCAGTTCGGCTTCATAAGTGGCCTGGGTAACCACCGCATCGACCGGAGCCGTTTCCGGGGACGTTTCGCTGCGGGCCTTCTGCCACAGGTCCAAGATCTTGTCGCGCGGCATCAGCACGCCCTGCGACGAACTGCCGAACAACACCTTCACCTGATCCGCCGGGATGTACACGTTGCGGATCCACGCCGGGCGTTGGCTTTCATCCCCCGGCGCCTGCGAGGCAAGGATGCATGTCAGCAAGAACACCCGCGTGCAATGAAAGACGCTACTGCGATTCATGGCTGCCTCCTTTCCCTTCGCCCGCCTCCGACGGTGACGGTTCCGCAGCCGGAGCACCGACCGGTTGTACGGTGGCAGGTGAAGCCGCTGCCCCAGCCTCGCTCGGCCGCACGCCACCCCAAGCGGCGCCCGGTGCGGCCAGCGCCTGCTGGATGACACCGGTCCTGTGTACGTACAGGAACCAGGCGACCAACCAGAGCGAGATCACCGCGGCGATCCCCAAACGCGCCGCCAACAACCAGCTATGGATGACCGACGGCCAGAACAAGCCAAAAAAGACGACCATCAGCGCCACGGCCAGGACCGTAAAGACCTTGGCCTCCAGCGAGAACCGCAGCAGCACCACGCCCAACGCCAGAGCGATGGCGCTGGCGATGAACGTCATCGTGGGAATGTGCCAGTAAGCGGTCCGCAGCTCGGCCGGCCCCTCCAGACTGCTGAACAGGTACGGCGTGCCGTCGGTGTCGAAAGGCGACGAGTCCGGAGGGAACCAGGTGTCGGGGTCCTCTGGGGCCGGTGTGATCGTCCGCGAATCCCACAGTCCGACGCCGATGTGGCTGGTGAACCCGTCCGGATCGCCGACCAAACGGTATTCCCG